>DVDU01000056.1 GCA_015296065.1 Oscillatoriaceae cyanobacterium M33_DOE_052
TCTCCCCGTCTCCCCGTCTCCCCGTCTCCCCATCTCCCCGTCTCCCCGTCACCCCTTGGCTGGGAAACGTTTGGAAATCCAGCTAATGATACCGCTGAGGAGGGCGCCACCCATGAATAAACCGAGGGCGGGGTTGAATAGGGGTTCCCAGAGTTGCTGCCAGATGTCGAGTCCTAGGTGTAAGTTCATGGAGCGCCCGATGACGGCGATCGCGAACCACAAAAAGGCGAACAGAATCAAGAAAACATCGGCAACTAATAGTAGGTTTAGCCAATTAATCAGTTTTTCTTTCATATGATAATGACAAAGGACAATCATATTTTCCCCTGAATGTGGTAAGGTAATGGCAACTGATGCGGTTTTGGGGAAAAATGGGATGGAAAATATCGATTGGCAAAATGCGATCGCGGGCGGTCTGGCGTTGGTCATCTTTATCGGCGGGATGTTGATGATGTTCACCAACATTTGGACTACTAAGGATAGATAACTTCCCTTCTGGGCTGGTCTCCCTCCCTCCCACTATCACCGGAAAAGGCGGTAGATTCGGTATCATAGGGGAGTAAATTCACCTTCTGAGGGACACAGTATGCCTTGGTCAGGAAAAAAGGCATACTGTGTCTCTACTGCTAACACCTATGCCAAACTCACCTTTGTTCAGTTCTTTACTTGTGGCGGGGGCTCTGCTTGCGCCTTTGGTAACTCTCGGTCCGGTGGCTAGGGCGGAGGAGCAACCCTTGTGGCTGTTTGAAACTCAGTGTGTCACCCAAGGTTCGGGGCGGATGCGCCAGGAAATGGCGGATATCTCTGTGGGGAGAGAGGTTTTCCGCTCTTATATGTTTATGGGACCTGGTAGCAGATCCGTTAATCTGACTTGCAAAATTCGTGGTGATGATCCGGAGGAGAAGGAGAATTTTAATAGCCTCCGGTTAGAGTTCGGGATGCAAGATAGTGATAAAAGTGGTCCTTATAATACGGTGGTGGTTTATTTGGACGGAGAGGAAAGTGCTTCCCAAACTATTGGTTCAGGAGAAAAAGTATCAATTGCTTTGGATGTGAGCCAATCCCAAAATGTTTCGGTGGAAACTGTCTGCTCATCTCGCAATGCTTACTGCGATCGCGTGTATTTTTTCAATGCTTCTCTCAGTAGCGAACCTGTCCCACCCAACGAGCCACCCACTCCTGAGCCGAGTAACAGTCCCGCTCCTACTCCTGGGGAGAGTCAGTAATCATTGGTCATTGGTAAGATGCTTAAGAAACCGGGTTTCTGGCTCCAAATCTCCGTTCAGGTACGAGATATCTCGTTTGAGAAACCCGGTTTCTATAATCTCAAAAGTCAAGTCTATGGGTGATAATCGCGACAGTCGATCGCCTCTTCTGTGAGGGCACTTTTGGGATGCACGGGACATTTGAGGCGGTAATCATTGGTAAAAAATTGGCAGTTGCTGCAGGGGATGCGGTGCATTTGTTTGGCTTGGGCGATCGTGGAGTCGATCGCCCGCCACACGGTCCACCCCGTCGCTACCACAAATAACCAAGGGAAGAGGAAAGCAATTGGCATCACCAATAGTTCTACAGCTTGCACCATCGGCATAACTCCCATCTAGCCTTTAAATATTAATCTTTTACCATATCACCAAGTGCCGCGCCCGGTGGGATACTTGGTGACCGAGAGGGAGGACACACAGAGAGATGAGGCGACGGAGAGAGCGGGTTTGAGAGACCTTAAATATTGCGAGTTGCCAATATGCTATTAAATTAATAAAAAATATCTAAAATCCGATAGATTAACCGGAGTTTTGGAGTAAATTAAAGACAGACAAAATTGTGCTGAATGCTACAGCGAGGTGACTATGGCTCTGCGATTAGGCGATATCGTACCGAATTTTACGCAAGGGTCCTCCCACGGGGACATAAATTTCTTTGACTGGGCGGGGGATAGCTGGGTGGTTCTCTTTTCCCACCCCGCCGACTTTACGCCGGTTTGCACCACGGAACTGGGAGAGGTGGCGCGGCTGAAAGCGGAATTTGACAAACGCAATGTGAAGCCGATCGCGCTGAGTGTGGATAGCGTGGAGTCTCACAAAGGCTGGATACCGGACATTGAAGAAGTGGGTAACGTTAGCCTCAACTACCCGATTCTCGCCGATGGCGATCGGAAAGTGTCGGACCTGTACGACATGATCCACCCCAATTCCCTGGAAAGCCTCACGGTGAGGACCGTATTTGTCATCGACCCCAATAAAAAACTGCGCCTGACCATCACCTATCCCGCCAGTACGGGGCGGAATTTCCAAGAAATCCTGCGAGTAATTGACTCGTTGCAGCTCACCGATGGCTACAGCGTCGCCACCCCAGTGAACTGGACAGATGGGAATGATTGCGTGATTGTCCCTTCCCTGAAAGACCCGGAAGTGCTAAAAGAAAAATTCCCCAAAGGTTATACTGTGGTGAAACCTTACCTGCGCATGACCCCGCAACCAAACAAATAATCACGATTAACCGGAAAGATTAACTGTGGGGTGGGCAGTGCCCCCACCCCACATTAATTGTAGGATTAATCCTAGGGTGGGCAATGCCCACCCAACAAAATGGCAGGTATTTTGAGAAAGCGATCGTGGATATTAAAAACGGCTTTATTGGTACTGTAGGCAATACACCCCTGATCCGGTTAAACAGCTTCAGCGAAGAAACCGGCTGCGAAATTCTTGGCAAAGCTGAATTTCTCAACCCCGGCGGCTCAGTCAAAGATAGAGCTGCACTGTACATCATCGAAGATGCGGAACGCCAAGGCTTGCTCAAACCCGGGGGCACGGTGGTAGAGGGAACGGCGGGCAATACCGGTATCGGTTTGGCCCATATTTGCAACGCCAAAGGCTATAAGTGCAAAATCGTCATTCCTGATACCCAATCCCAAGAAAAAATCGACGCTCTAAAAACCCTCGGGGCGGAAGTGATGACGGTTCCGGCTGTCCCCTACCGTGACCCTAACAATTATGTGAAATTATCGGGGCGGCTGGCAGCAGAAATGGAAAACGCAATTTGGGCGAACCAATTCGACAATTTAGCCAACCGTCAGGCGCACTATGAAACCACCGCGCCAGAAATTTGGGCGCAAACTGATGGTAAGATAGATGCTTGGGTGGCAGCAACCGGCACCGGCGGCACCTACGCCGGGGCGGCGATGTTTTTTAAAGACCAGAATCCCCAAATTAAATGCGTGGTGGCTGACCCAATGGGCAGCGGTCTTTACAGTTATGTGAAAACCGGAGAAATCAAAATTGAGGGCAGCTCCATTACTGAAGGTATCGGCAATAGCCGCATCACTGCCAATATGGAAGGTGTCCCGATTGATGACGCTCTCTTAGTGGATGACCAAGAGGCGGTGCGGGTGATTTACCAGTTACTGAAAAAAGACGGTTTGTTTATGGGCGGGTCCGTGGGCATCAATGTGGGTGCTGCTGTCGCCTTGGCGAAGCAAATGGGGCCGGGTCATACTATTGTAACAGTTTTGTGCGATGGTGGGGCACGGTATCAATCCCGTTTGTTTAATTCAGACTGGTTGGCTACTAAAGGTTTGGTGGCTAATTTCTAGGATTGGAGGAGAAACCGGGTTTCTGAAACGAGAGGTCTCGTACCTAGGCGAAGATTCTTGGCAAGAAACCCGGTTTCTGGGAGCCGACCAATGACCAATGACCAATGACAAGGGACAAGTGACCAATGACAACAGTTAATCTGCCTTATTTTGATTCTTTATTGGAGGAACTGGGCAAGGAAAATCCAGAGTTAAAACAGGCATTTGGGCGCCATGTTCACTGGGGATATTGGCCAGAACCCAGGAATGCAGATGGCTCGGTTGCTGATTTTGCGAAGGCGGCGGAGCGGCTTTCTGAGAAGGTTTGCGCTGCTGGTGGGGTGCAAAATGGCTTGCGCATACTAGATGCAGGTTGTGGGTTTGGCGGGACGATCGCCCTGATGAATGAGCGATTTTCTCCCATTAATCTCGTAGGTTTAAACATCGATGCCCGACAGTTAACCCGCGCCCAAGAGCAGGTGTTACCCCGTCCTAATAATACCATAGAATTTGTCCAAGGCGATGCCTGCGCTATGCCTTTTGAGGATAATTCTTTTGATATTGTTTTTGCCGTAGAGTGTATTTTTCACTTTCCCAGTCGAGAAAAGTTTTTTCAAGAAGCGCGGCGGGTATTGCGTCCGGGTGGTAAGCTGGCTTTATGCGACTTCGTAGCCCTAGAATTAGTCAACCCCATATTTAAAACTGTGGGCAAGTCATTCGGCAATAGCATATATCGCACTTATGGCCAAGTCAAAAGCGATTTTACGGCTTCTGACTATCGCCAACTGGCGGCAAAAACCGGGTTTAAGGCCAGTTTTATGGAAGATATCACCCCTAATACTGTACCAACTTATCCCGTGGTGCGACAAGTGCAGCGGACACATAATCAAGCTGAGATTGAAAAAGTCACAGCAATGGCAGAATGGTTAGCGCGTTTAGGCTGGGTGCGCTATCAAATTTGGGCTTTTGATGTGGCCTAGGGCTATCATATAATGTAGGGGCACGGCGTCGTTAACATTTCGGAATCAACGAAAAATTTTAATCTGCGCCACGCTTGTCCGTGCCCAACCCAACGGGGGGTTTAGTGATTTTTCGTTGGGGTGGGCACGGCGTTATTAATATCTGGGTTTCCGGCAAAATATTAATGAGGCCGTGCCCCTACGGGCGGGTTTTTTTGGGGTTAATTAGGAGGCTGGGTGCGCTATCAAATTTGGGCTTTTGATGTGGCCTAGGGCTATCATATAATGTAGGGGCACGGCGTCGTTAACATTTCGGAATCAACAGAAAATCTTGATGAGGCCGTGCCCAACCCAACGGGGGGTTTGGTGATTTTTCGTTGGGGTGGGCACGGCGTTATTAATATCTGGGTTTCCGGCAAAATATTAATGAGGCCGTGCCCCTACGGGCGGGTTTTTGGGGTTAATTAGGTTCAATTTGTCCAATTATAATAAATATGATTGACAACCAATCAAATTTATGCTAAATATATGTCCCCAGAACGAGTGTTAATTTGTCAAAATCGCACTTGCAAGAAGCAAGGAGCTGATAAGGTGCTGGCAGCTTTTCAGGCGTCCCCAGTTCCGGGAGTGACGGTGGTGGCTAGCAGTTGTTTGAGACATTGTGGCAGCGGTCCAATGGTATTAGTGGAACCGGGAGATGTTTGGTATTGTCGCGTGCGTCCTGATGAGGTAACGGCGGTAGTTGAACGGCATTTGAAAAATGGTGTTCCGGTGAAAGGGATGTTGTTTCATCCCCCCCATCCGTAGGAGCAGGGGAGCAGCGGTTCGACTTCGCTCACCGACCGGGGAGCAGGGGAGCAGGGGAGCAGGGGAGCAGGGGAGCAGGGGAGCAGAGGAGCAGGGGAGCAGGGGAGCAGGGGAGCCGCGAAGGCTCTTGAAACCCGGTTTCTCTTATTGATAACCCCTGGTTAAAAAGGGCACTTCTACTATTTCCCCATCCATATCGCCGATGCGGACTGAGAGACCGACGCCTCCGGCTTTGGTGCGGATGTAGGCGAGGGCAAAGTGTCCTGTGGGGGTGGGGGTGTAGCTGGTGATGGTGCCGATTTTTTCTTCTCCCAAAGTGACTGGTGTCCCAGGGGTGACTGCATCGGGGAGGTTTACTCCCCAGAGTTGTACTTTGACGCCTTTGTAGGTGTTGAGGCGGGCAATGGTTTCTTGACCGATGTAACAGCCTTTTTCAAAGGAGATGCTGTGCCATAAACCGGCTTCTAGGGGGTTGTAGTCTTCGGTGAGTTCTTTATCGGGAACTGGTCTGCCTTGTTGAATGCGCAGTTGTTCCCAGAGGTTTTCACCCAGGGGGGTGGCTCCTGCGGTGGTGAGGGTTTGCCATAGTGAGGCGGCGTTTTCTATCTGGGTGATGAGGGTGTAACCGGGGGTGGCTAAACCGCTACCGTTGGCGAGGCGGATGGTGGCCCCGTTGAGGTTGGTTTCTTGGTGGCTGTTGGGGGGTGGGGGTTCGAGGTTTAGTTGGGTGAGGAGGTGGGTGGCCCTAGGCCCGATGAGGCTAAAGGTGGCGGTGGTGTCGGTGATGTCTTGGAGTTCGACTTTATCGGCGGGGAAGATGTAGCGGTCTAACCAGGTGATGATTTTCTGGCGGCGGTTGGGGGAGATGAGCAGGAGTACGCTGTCTGGGGTGATGTAGGCGGTGGCGAGGTCGATCGTCCTGGCGGTGGCGGTGACGAAAACGGTGTCGCTGGTTTGTCCTGGTTGGAGAATTTGGAAGTTGTTGGTACTTTGGTTGTGCAGGTAGCGGATGCGATCGGCTCCCGTTACCAGGATGCGGCCCCAGTGGGTGCGATCGCACAGAGCCACCCCATCTGTCGCCGCCGTTAAAGCCGCCTCATCATTCCCAAAAGACACCGGCACATGAATATCATCATATACTGGGGCAAAAGTCGCCCCCCCTGCTGCTTGCAGGTCCTGCAATTCCCGATTCATATAATTTTCTATCCCGTCATTTGAATCCCTTTCAGGGATTCGGTCCACAGACATTTTACCTAGTTTCAATCTCTCAAAGATTTTCAGTCCAGAGACATTGTACCCAGTTTCAATCCAGCCAAAACCTCCGTTACCACCCGTTTGGCTTTTACCTCCAGTTCCTGCCATGCTACCTCGCCGGTTTCCGCTTCAATGAGACTGGTATCGATATCCACTTCTGTGGTTTCCCCAGGGGCGTGGGTGGGGGTATAATCGCGAAAACAGATTTTATAGCACATTTCCCACAAGTCAAATTGGTGCTGCTCCCCGTTCCGCTCTAAACAGAGGACATATCCGGGGATAGGGGTTTGCACTTCTTCATAGGTAGCTTTCCAGTCGGTTGGTTCCACTTGGGAGCGGATATTGTCCACCAGGCGGATGAGTGCTGGCTGCATCAGCAATTCGGCTTGGTGCCATGCTTCGAGGGTTTTAAATTTCGGCTTCATCAGGGTAGTAGAGGCATCTGCTCTAGAATATCCCAGATTGAGCCGGTTTTAGATGTTATAATCCCCCTCTATCCCCCAACCCCTTTCTCCCTCGCGTTGCGTTAGGGGGGGGAGAAAGGGGAGTAAGACGGGGATGCTTTTTTCTCCGACTCTCCCCTCTCCCTGCTTGGGAGAGGCGATGCACTGAGCTTGTCGAAGTGGAGCGGGGGTGAGGGCAATATCGAGTGTCTCATTATTAATTGAAATAACTATATCTTGCTTCGATACAGATATATTATCAGGCATTGCGAATGAGCCAGGGCGAAGCATCGCGGGAGCAATATTTAGGTAAAACCGGTAAGCTGTTGGCCGCGATGCTTCGCCCCTAAAGATTGATTAATTTTGATTAATTGCGTTTAACCACAAAATTGTTGTCCCCAGGGAATAATCCGACGAGGATTGTTTCTATCCAATGGGGCTGCACAATCAAATTCCCGCACCCCATTGGTTAATAATCCAAAAGTTCTGATGTCACCAGTGTGTTTTTTGCTATAAGTCACCGCGCCAATATTAGGGCAGCTATCGATAACTTGTGTTGCCATAGCCGTGAGCATTTGATTTGAGTTCATTACTGCATCAACTGGCTGAGGTTGCCTCAATTCTCCCATGATAACCAATAATTGATAAATGCGTTGTGGCGGGGCGCCTTGTTGCCACTCAGGAGATAGTTGTCTAAAATTAAATGCCAGAGTAATTTTGCGACCATCTTTAATTCTGGATTCCATGTTAAAAATGGCCGTTTCACAGGACATCCGTTGGCTAATTAAAATATCTGCCTGGTTGGGCGGCAATGTAACTGGGGATAATATCGCAGTGGTTAGTAAAAGGCTGGCAATTGGATTCAGCATAACTTCTCCTGTTTGTCAAGTCATGTAATTGTTTCAATCCCTGAAAGGGATTTGGGTAAGTTTCCGTATTGTCGGGGCGAGAAAGCGAATCGCCCCTACACTCCCTTTCAATCCCTGAAAGTAGTAGGGTGGGCAGTGCCGAACCTCCTGTTATTGCCTCTGAAGAGGTGATTCGGTATAGCACAGCCCACCCTACGAACTTGGATCCAGATATCCGCTCAGCGATCGCGAATGAGCCAGGGCGAAGCATCGCGGGCTCAATATCTAGGTCAAACCGGTAAGCTGTTGGCCGCGATGCTTCGCCCCTACAGATTGATTAATTTTGATTAATTGTCTTTAAGCACAAAATTGTTGTCCCCAGGGAATAATACGAGTAGGTTGCAGGGTGGGTAGTGCCCACCCTATTTGGTCATACTATCCCTGAACTGCTGGTAATTGGGCTAGTTTATCGGGATAGATTTCGATTTGCATGTTATCATCCTCGCGACTACCGAGGGAGCGTTTGACTTGACCTAAATATAGGGGTTGAGAAACGTTGGGTTGAGGATGGATGATGGTGCGAGCGCGGATGGTGAGTTGGTTTTCTCCCCTGCCTAAACGTCCGGGGGAAAATAAATCGTAGGCGGCTTGGCGGAGGGTGGCTTCTAATTGAGACTCGGTGATGGTGGCGGGGACAGCGATCGCGGTTTGGGTGCCACCATTATCGTAAACTAGGCTGAAGCGGATCGCTCCCGGAACGGCGGTACGGGTGTAGAGACTGACACCGAGGCCGAACAGACCGACGGTGAGGACCCCCATAAAACTGGTAATCCCCACGAAGCGAAAGCGAAAGCCCCATTTAAAGAAAAAAGCGATCGCGGTGAACAGGAAACAAGCCACAGTGGCGATACCCATCCACTTGGCAGCAAAGAGAAAATCGGCGTTAGTGAGCATGATTGAGTGATAGTTTTAAGATTCTGCCTCGGTACTGACAATATCAGGAGCTGTAGGATCAATTCCCTCTTGGTTGGTGGAAGATTCTAGAGCCGCTCGCACAGCATGCCAGCAGAGATTAGCGCATTTGATGCGGACGGGGAATTGAGCTACCCCCTGCATGACGTTTAACTTGCGCTGTTCTTTGGGAAATTCGGCTTCACCTTTCATCATGCGCTGGAAACGCTCCACCATTGCTAAAGCGTCGGTGATAGTTTGACCCTGGAGAGCTTCTGCCATCAGGTCCGCTGAAGCCATCGAGATGGCGCAGCCTTCGCCTTCAAATTTGACCTCGGCGATCGTATCCCCCGCCTCGTTCAGCTTCAGAGTTAGCTCGATCGTATCCCCACAAGAAGGATTATGGCCCCGCTGGCGCCGGTGGACCGGATTAGTTTGGCCGCGATACCGGGGTGCTTTGTAGCGCTCCAGAATCACTTGCTGGTACAAGTCCCGCAGATTACCTACTGACATGACACAATAGATGGTGAAGTTAATTGATCTCGCTCTCAATCCTATCATGTCTGGTTCTTAGTTGGGCTTTAGCCCTCTTAGTTCTTAGTTCGTAGTTGGGCTTTAGCCCTCTTGGTTCGTAGTTGGGCTTTAGCCATCCCCCCTACCCCCCTTTGAAAGGGGGGGTTCGTAGTTGGGCTTCAGCCCAAAAAAAACGAACCCTTCAAAGAGGGCTAAAGCCCAACTACAAACCCAATCAAGAGGGCTAAAGCCCCACTACAAACAGATAAACAGGTTCAAAAAACACATCGGCTTATGACAATTAATATTTATGAAGCTGTCCCTATCCCTATATCGATCATCGATGTCAAAAGCAAATTTTTCCGATTGGCCGGGTGCAACCGCGCTGCCCAGGAATTTTGGGGCATGAAGGCTTTGGATGCTGAAGGCAAAACCCTAGAAGAACTTTTAGACCCAGAAGCCGCTGCAATTTGGCGACAGCATTGCCAAGATTGCATCAATCAGGCAGATATTAACCCCCAGCACAGTGGTGGGAGCTGGGAAGAATGCCGGATCATTGATGGTGATGAGCATTGGTGGCGGACGGTACTGCAACCCCTACCAGACCAGGAAGGCAGGATATCCAGAATTATCGCCACATCAAATAATATTACTGCCGAGTACAGACTCCGCCAAGAGCTGGAAATAGCCAGACAGGAAACCCACCAAGCACAGACAAAATTAAACCAGTTTTTCGATTTGAGTCCGGATATGCTGACAATCGCTACTCCTGACAACTATTTAGAGCGGGTCAATCCAGCCGCGACGAAGATACTGGGCTACAGTATTGCCGAATTACAATCGATGTCTTTTATAGAACTCATTCATCCCGACGATCGCCAACCCACTCAAGATGCAGTAGCAGCGCACTTTGCCAAAGGAGAGCCGACGGTAAATTTTGAGAACCGCTATCGCACGAAAGACGGGGGCGAAAAATGGCTAGCTTGGAGCGCCGCCCCCTCCCATACAGACGGAAAATATTACTGTATCGGGCGGGATGTGACGGAAATCAAAAAGACTCAAGCCACTTTGCGCCAGAGTGAAGCCCAATTTCGGGCTTTATTTGAATATGCCGCCGTGGGGATGGGCTATGTCAGTCTGGAAGGTCGGTTTTTGCGGGTAAATCAATGCTGGTGTGATTTTCTGGGAATGACTCAGGAGGAAATGCAGTCTCTGAGCTTTCCAGAGATTACCCATCCCGATGACTTAGAGAAAGATTGGGACTGCATCCGCCATTTATTACGCGGAAAGGTGGACAAATACACGGTGGAAAAGCGCTACATCCGCAAAGACGGCGAAATCATCTGGGTGAAACTCACGGCGTCTTTAGTTCGTTCTGCGACTTCGGGAGAGCCGGAGTATTTTATCGCGGTGGTGGATGATATCACCCCAAGAAAAGAACTGGAAAAAGAATTAGCCTTGCGGCAGTCCCGCTTTGATGCCTTTTTCCACAATTCTAATGTGGGGATGGCCATTTATGACTACCAACTGCGCTATCAGCAAATTAACGAAGCTCTGGCGGAAATGAACGGCATATCAGTAGCGGCACATTTGGGCAAAACATTAGAGGAAGTGATTCCCGATTTGGCGCCGGTGGTAATGCCGATTTATTTGGAGATTATGGCTTCGGGGCAATCGCTGGTAAACCAAGAACTGAGCGGATTTACGCCTAAACAGCCGGGACTTTTGCGGCACTGGATTGTCTCCTATTTCCCGCTGATGGGAGAGTTCGGCTGCATCGGGTTGGGGGTGGTGGTGGTGGAAATCACGGAACGCAAACGCGCCGAACAAGAAGCCCAACGCCTCCTCGCAACCCTCAAAGAAGCCCAAAGAATTGCCCATATTGGCAACTGGGAATTTGACGCCCAAAGCCTGACCATCACTTGGTCAGAAGAAATGTTCCGCATTGTGGGAATGGAACCAGGGACGACTCCCCCCAGTTATGAAGAGCATTTAGAAAGGGTTCACCCAGACGATCGGCTATTCTACCAGCGCACCTTAGAACGCGCCTTCACTCGCGGGACGAGCTATGATATCGACCTGCGCTTAGTACGTCCTGATGGCTCTGTGCGCTGGGTAAACGCCAAAGGAGAAGCCGTCCGCGACCCTAGAGGTCAAGTATTGCGTCTGGTCGGGACAGCAATGGACATCACCGAAAGGGAGCGGGTGCAGCAGGCTTTAAGACAGTCGGAAGCCCAACTGCGATCGCTCTTCACCCGCGCCCAAATCCTCAACCAACTCGCCACCCAAATCCGCCAATCCCTAGACCTAGAAGCCATTCTCCAAACCGCCGTCACCGCCATCCGCAACCTCTTGCAAATCGACCTGTGCGTATTCACCTGGTATCGCCCCCACGCCATCCCCCCCAGTTGGGAAGTTTACACAGAATCCAAACGCCCCGACCTCCCCAGCATCATCGGTCTATATCCCATTGGTGAAGTTAATCCCCTAGCGCAACGGGTATTAAACCGAGAACTGATTCGCGTCGATAATGCACAGACAGAACCAGACCTGGAACTACGCGAATGTCTCCTGGCCCTCGGTTACGCCGCCCAATTAGGATTACCCTTTGAAACCAACTCCGGCGCGATCGGCACCCTTTCATGTATTCACTTTACCAGCGCACGCCCTTGGCGCGATGAAGAGCTGGAACTACTCACCACCGTCCAAGACCAGTTAACTATTGCCATTAACCAAGCTGAACTCTACCAACAAAGTCGCACCGCCGCCGCCCTTGCTACCGCCAAAAGCGAGGAACTAGAACAAACCTTACTGCAGCTCCAGCGCACCCAAACCCAGCTCATCCAAGCCGAAAAAATGTCCTCCCTCGGTCAAATGGTGGCAGGAGTTGCCCACGAAATCAACAACCCCGTCAGCTTCATCTACGGTAATATCACCCACGCCACCGAATATGTGGCAGAATTGCTAGATTTAATTGATTTATACAATCAACACTATCCCCAAGCCGTACCAGAAATCGAGGCGGCTATTGAAGCGATCGACCTAGAATTTATGCGCGAAGATTTCCTCAAAGTTCTAGAATCCATGAAATCTGGCGCCAACCGCATCAGCACCATTGTCAAGTCTCTGCGCACCTTCTCCCGCCTGGATGAAGCAGACATGAAACAAGCCAATATTCACGAATGCTTAGACAGCACATTACTTCTCTTAGAAAATCGCCTGCAATCCCAAAACAATAATATTCAAATTATCAAAGAATACGGTAATTTGCCCGAATTTGAATGCTATCCTAGTCAGTTAAATCAGGTGTTTATGAATACCCTAAACAATGCCATTGAGGCATTAGAATCCCTAGAAAATGGCGATACCAACCGAGAAAAAACCATTCGCATTACCACAGAGGTAATTGATGGCCAAAAAGTTGCCATCCACATTACCGACAACGGACCAGGAATCGCGCCCGATGTCCTCTCGCGGTTATTCGACCCCTTCTTTACCACGAAACCCATTGGCAAAGGCACTGGCTTGGGTTTGTCTATCAGCTACCAAATTGTGGTAGAACAACATGGCGGCGATTTGCGCTGCATTTCTGCCCCTGGAGAGACTACAGAATTTATTATCGAACTTCCCCTATCTCGCCCTCAAGGCTCGTAGTTGGGCTTTAGCCCAATCCGGAGGGCTAAAGCCCAACTACCAACATACAGTCAATTCAAATAAGAATGAGACGCCAAGTGCCTGCATAGTTGCCCTCTATCCCCCAACCCCTTTCTCCCAGGGGGGGAGAAAGGGGAGATGGAAGACGCTTTTTTTCTGTGACTCCCCCCTCTCCCGACCTGGGAGAGGGGACGGGGGTGAGGGTTTTAGGGCAATATCGAGTGTCTCATTCTTAATTGAAATCACTATACAGCAGATTATTCACCCTGACGCAAAATCTCTCGCACGGCCATTAAAACAATGCCCAATTTATTTTTGCCGCTCCCATCTGCTCCACATCCCCAGTAGTAATCAATGGGGGAATTTTCCACCAGTTCTTCATCGCCGGTAGCCAGGAGAATTTCCCGAATATCGGCGTGAGTCTGGAATTTACACAACACCCCCTGCTTCATAATTTCGTCTTTGACTTTCTCCCAGTCGGAGCGCAAAGGTCGTTTGCGGTCTCGCCCCATTTTCGCTGCTTGCTTCGCAGTGGGGGCCATTCTCACCGCTTCCTCATGGGGGGTTCCGGCAAATTTTTGGGCTTGGAAGTAATGCTCGCTGGTGGGCCAATAAGCGCCATTCAGCTCAAAACCGTGGCTGGAAAAGTTGGAAAAGCAGCCGTATTCACTCTTGGTAGTGTAAAAGTAGATAGTCATTTGTCCCTTGTCATTTGTCATTTGTCATTTGTCACTTGTCACTTGTCACTTGTCCGCTTGTCCGCAAAGAGAGCTTGTTACCAAACGACTCTTGGACCAAAGACCAAGGACAAATGACAAATGGCGAGATAGGGGTTTGTAGTTGGGCTTTAGCCCAAATTGTGGAGGGATAAAGCCCAACTATAAACCCCGTGTATTAGCCAGATATGCGTGGTGGTGAAATGGGTAGAGTGAGAATAAACTCGGCCCCGTGACCCGGTTGGGAAATTACCTGAATGCTACCGCCGTGTTTTTGGGCGATTTGGTAGCAAATCGCCAATCCCATCCCAGTGCCTTTACCGGGGGGTTTGGTGGTGAAAAAGGGGTCAAAAATTTTGGTGGTGTGGGCGGTGTCGATGCCAGAACCGTTATCGGCAATTTTGATGGCAACGTGGGTGGGGTTGGGGGTATAGGTGGTGATGGTAATTTCGGGTTGTTTGTCCCGGAAGTGGGAACCGGATTCGGGGTCGAAGGCATCGATCGCGTTGGTGAGGATTTGCTTGAAAAGCTGGTTAATATAGGCCGGATAGCATTCAATTTGCGGTAATTCACCGTAATTTTTAATTACCATAATGCCATCGAGGCGGTGGTTAAGCAGCATTAAGGTACTGTCAATTCCCGAATGAATGTTTACTTGCTTAGTGTCTGCTTCTTGGAGCCGAGAGAAATGGCGCAGAGATTGGACAATGTGGCAAATGCGATCGGCGCCGCAATTCATGGAATCGAGAATTTTCGGTAAATCCTGGTAAAGAAACTCTAAATCGATAGCTTCGATATGTTCCCGAATCGCCGCTGGTGGTTGGGGGTATTCTTTTTGATACAGGGATACCAATTCCATCAGGTCCTGGATGTAGCTGCTGCTATGTTCTATATTCCCAGTAATAAAACTCAGGGGGTTATTGATTTCGTGAGCGATACCAGCCACCAGACGCCCCAGAGAGGACATTTTTTCGCTCTGAATTAGCTGGGCTTGGGTTTGGTTGATTTCTTCTAGCTGTCGCTGCACTTGCTCGATGAGTTGGTTAAAGGAATTTGCCAACACTCCCACTTCGTCATTGGTGATAATGGGCACTCGCAATTGATAGTTAGAGGAAGTGGTGGCTCGCTGAGCAACTTGGGTGAGCCATTCGATCGGGCGAGCGATCGCCCGACTGGTGACATAAGCCAATAAGGCCGCGATCGCCCCCGACAACAGCAAACTGCTAATCGTAATTTGCCGCCGCCACACCTCCGCCCGATCGAACTCGACCCGAGCCGCCAACTCATGGGCTTTCGCTTGCTCCATAATCCGAGCTAGCTCCCCCGATAACACCTCCAACAATCCTGTAAACTCCTCCACCAGGGCCGCCGCACTTTCATCAGCTCCTATTAGCGCCGCTGGTGTCCCCTTTCCAGATAAATTATCCCCAGCAGCAATTTGCGGCAATATGGACTGGATATCCCGAGAAGAAGCCGCCACCATATCCCCATAAGCCTCTAATATCGCCTCAATTTCCAATGTCCCGACCCCTAAATCCTCCTTGCCCTGATTATCCTTCTCAGGAGAAATATCCCGGGTTTCCATAAACCGTTCTAATTTCCCCAGCATCAGCCCCACTTGCCCAGCACTTTCCCAAAACTCTGCCTTTTGTTTGGATACAGCCGCCGCATTTCCCGAAGCTGAACCCAACCGCGCCGCTTCCAGCAGCGCTGAGTCCAAATTGTGCTGCAAATCATTCAGCAGCAATTGTTGCTCCCGGGCATCACGAAACTTTTCCTTTGCCTGACGCTGGTAATAATCTCCCACTGTCAGCCCCGTTCCTGTGCCCAAAACCGCTACTCCTACTGCCACTGCGTAACCGTAGCCGATTTTTTGCTTAATACTCAAGCGCCCCAGTAGTTGTTTCAGCCCATACCATTGGCGCCGGTTGTCTCCCTGGCGCTGGTCGCTTTTAGATTTGGCCAAAGGGCTGATTTCTTTGGTGTTTAAGGAAGGATAGCGGTTTTGTAGCTGCATAGAGGGTCAGTTGTTACGAGTAATTTGATTTCCGCAAGGGCAAGCCCTTCTCTGTCGCTATTCCTGGGGCTCTTGACGGCTGCCGCTGTTTTAGGTGGCTGGGTTTCCAAAGCAGCCGCTTTATGCACACCCGCACCACGACTCGTCCCGACACTGACCAAGGAATTGCCAATTACAGTTTAACCGGATTTATCCCGAATTTTACCGCTGATATTAAATTTTTATTAAAAAAGTTTTTTTCTCCCGATTTTTTGCTAAACTAGAGTCTATGTAATTTTCCATAAACTTATCCTGGCTTTCTTTTTGTGGATCTGACACCTAGACGGAAAAAACCCCGTGACTCAGGCAAAAGGCACTTAGGTTAAGCACGTGGCAGGTGCCGCTGACACGGGCATTGTCACCACAAACTCTGCCCCGTGACCAGGAAGCGAAATTACCTCAATACTACCGCCGTGTTTTTGCACGATCTGGTAGCAAATCGCTAGTCCCATCCCGGTGCCTTTACCGGGAGCCTTGGTGGTAAAAAATGGGTCAAAAATATTCTTGGCGATATCCGGGGCAATTCCCAGACCGTTATCGCTAATGCAGACGCGAATCAAAGGGACATCTCTCAGGGTTGCTACTGGCAACTTAGCCGCCGATACGGATACGCTGTACATCGGCTGATCAGGGGTGGCGGACTGTCCCTCAGCCACCATTTCCGTGCGGATGGAAATTTGCGGCTGCTTTTGCCCCTCTGACTCGGGGGAAAAGTGCCCTTGGGATGCGGCTTCTTCTAGTGCATCAATGGCATTGCTGATCAGATGTAAAAATAGCTGATTGAGCTGTGCTGGGTAGCACTCAATTTCTGGGAGTTGGCCGTAGTTTTTGCCCACTTTAATTTGGCTGAGGCGGTGGTTGAGAATTAATAGGGTGCTGTCGATGCCAGAATGGATGTCCGCCTGCTTCACCTCGGATTCGTCTAGGCGGGAGAAGTTGCGTAGAGACAGGACGATCGTTCTAATCCGATCGGCTCCCGACTTCATCGAGTCCAAGAGTTTGAGAAAGTCGGCACGTAAAAACTCCAGCTCCATCTCCTCAATGGCAGCGGCAATTTCTGGCACTGGCTCCGGGTAATGTTCCTCGTATAAGTCGATTAAGTGCAGCAACTCTGCCAAATATTCCCCCGCATGAGTGATATTGCCATAGATAAAGCTGACCGGGTTGTTAATTTCATGGGCAACACCACCCACCATCTGCCCCAGAGCTGACATTTTTTCGCTGTGAACAAGCTGGGATTGGGTTTCCTGTAGTTGCTGCACAACTTGCCTAAGTTCTTGGGTTCTTTCTTCTACCCTACCCTCTAAGGTTTGACGGGCTAGTTCCAAGTCTTTAGTATAATTACTTAACCATTTGATGAGTTGGTTCAGGGAGACGGCGAGGGAACCTACTTCGTCGTTGGTTAAAACTGGGGCGAGCAGTTGGAAATTAGAATTTTCCGTTACCCGGCGAGCCACCTGATTTACCCATTCGATCGGGCGAGAGATTTGGCGGCTAGTATAAAAACCGATCAGAGCGGCAATCCCCGCCGACAGGACCACACTCACTGCCACAATTCGCAGCCGCAGAGCGTGGGCACTCTCTAGCTGCATTTGGGCATCCTCTTTCTCCTGGTTAGTTTGGGCGACTAAGATATTTAACCGTTCCGAGAGGCGTTCAAATTCAATCCCCATCTCGATCGCCTGTTTGCTCGCCATCAGTTCCCACACTTGTAGCCTAGCAGCGGGAATTTCTGCCCCCTGCAATGCCGAGGGTTTCACTTGTCCCCACCAAGACTCGATTAATTCTACATAAGCCGCGATCGTGACCGCGTATGTTGGCAATAAATCTGCCATATCCCTGCCATCGGTCGCCCCTTCTGTGGGCTGGTTATCAATAAACTTCTCCAACTCCTCGAGCTTCTGCTGGGCAACATTCATCTGAGAGAGCAATTTCGCCTGCTCGTAGTCGAACCAAATCGACTCGCCCAACACCTGCACCAGGCGCTGGGGATGAGATAACATCTGCATAACTGCCCGGTCTAACTCTAGGAGCAAAAGTTCCTTATCTTCTGCCCGCTTCAAATCTGATTGCGCTTGCCTTTGGTAATAATCCCCCACCGCCAGCCCCACCGTCGTCCCCAAAGCCGCCACCCCAATTACCAGTAAATAACCCCCAGCAATCTTTTTAAAAATGCTCCATCGTGGCATCACATTTTCCAACCACCGCATCCTTAATGGCAGCCGTTTTCCCTCGCCACTTTTCCGATAAATTACCCCTAAATTTTCACCATTCCCCTCCCCTGATACCCCGACAAAATGGGTTTTTTTCCTGTTACTTATCCCCTCTACTGATTCTTTGAATAACATAAAATTTCCTCTATTGTCAGCAACATTACCGTTAAAATCCACTGCACAGAAGTTTTCCTAAATTTTCCTCGGCGGCAAAAATTACCTGATTTATTTGCTAATTTTTGGCAAATTAAATCAAAGTTTACTGCCAACCCATAACTGGAGCAACCGTAACAATGTTGCTGCTCCGCTGCTATCCTGTCCCAGCCAGTTGCTTTGACAAAATTACAGCATATTGCGTGTATATTTGGTTATGCTCCTCAACCCCCTCGACCAACCCAAGGGGTTTTCTCTGTACCACATCATTTCACAAACTGCTGTAACTAAACCTAAATTTTATCACATCCAGCCGTAAATTTATAGTCATTTCAAATAATAGTGAGACAACCCTTGAGAGTTGCCCTCTATCCCCCAACCCCTTTCGACCAAAAAGGGAGAAAGGGGAGTAAGAGAGGGAAGAGGGGGAAGAGGGGGAGGGGTGGGAAGAGGGGGAAGA
>DVDU01000148.1 GCA_015296065.1 Oscillatoriaceae cyanobacterium M33_DOE_052
AGTCCCTCAAGATGTATTTGAGAATCATGGAGAATGAATATTTAGTCATGCTTAAACTCCTCTTTTTTAATTTTCAGCTCTCATTATAACATAATTATGGCTATTTTTACCACTTTTTTATTGACATTCAACACTTTTGGTAACAACCCATTCACCCTTTTTTGTCAACTCCCTAAAACCAGAGCAATTATGGGTGCTTTATCGGGATGAACATGGCTACACTCAAGCTCAACGTACTGCTGATATGACCGGCATTAAAGAAATGATGGAAGCGGGAGCGTTATTAGGGCAGTTGTGGATGGAGGATTATTTTGATGTCGGCAATCCTTTGGTTAACTTTGGCGGCTCCAAGCGGGATAAATCTCAGAAATAACAAGAGGGTTAACAGTGCATATCGAGTTTCTGGTTGAGGAAATGTCTGCCCAAGTGGCACTGCAAAATATCCTGGCGAAAATTTTTTTCGGTTATCACATCACTTTTGATATTCATCCCTACCAAGGCAAATTAGATTTAATCAACAAACTTTGTCCCTTGTCATTTGTCATTTGTCCCTTGTCCTTTGTCGGAGAAACCGGGTCTAGGCTGCGATAACCCCTGCATCATCGCCGCACAGAAACCGGGTTTCTGAAACCAGAACCTCGTAATTGACCAAAGACTTGATGCAAGAAACCCGGTTTCTTCTCCCCCAGTTTCTGTCGGACAAAGGACAAATGACCAAGGACAAGTGACCAATAAAAAAAGAGCGTCCCACCACGGAACGCTCATCCTAAATCAACACCAAAATTTTGTGATTGATTTAGCTACCAACAGGAGAACCAAACTAGAGACTGACCGGTGTCGCCGAGCCCCCAGCCAAAGTGAGGGGGAAATTATGGGCGTTGGGGGAGTGCATCACTTGGATACCGATATTTGCCCGGTTGAGCAAATCTGCATCGGTGCGGATGACGCGACCGGAACTGTCTAAAACTGAATGATTGAAGTTAAACCCATTAAGGTTAAACGCCATGACGCAAACGCCGAGGGTGGCGCACCAAATACCAATTACTGGGAGAGCCGCTAGCCGGAAGTGGATAGTACGGCTATTTTTCAAACCCACAGCGGGAATGAGCAACCGTCCCACATAGCCATAATGTCCAGCTAACAGGTTGTAGGTGGTTTCTTCCTGCCCGAATTTATACCCCAGATTGGCGGATTCGATTTCTGAAGTTTCCCGCACGAGGCTGGATACCACTAGGGACCCGTGGAGTGCGCCCAGCAAGGCACCGCCGAGAATACCGATGACACCCAACATATGCAGGGGGTGCATCAGGATGTTGTGTTCGGCTTGGAATGCCAGCATAAAATTGAAGGTGCCAGTGATTCCTAGGGCCATGCCTTCAGAGAAGCTACCTTGCCCGATCGGGTAAATCAAGAACACGGCAGTAGCAGCGGCGGCGGGAGCGGAAAAAGCCAGAGAAATCCAGGGCCGCATTCCCAGCCGATAGCTGAGTTCCCACAGGCGTCCTAAGTAGCACCACACGCCAATGAGGAAATGGAGAATGATTAGTTGATAGGGACCGCCGTTGTAGAGCCATTCATCCACGTTGGCGGCTTCCCAAATGGGGTAGAAGTGGAGGCCGATCGCGGCGGAAGTCGGCACCACGGCGGCGGTAATCATATTGTTACCCCCCAACAGCGCCCCGATAACCGGTTCCCGAATCCCATCCATATCCACTGGCGGCGCCGCCACATAGGCAATAATAAAACAAATCGTAGCAGCGCAGAGGGTGGGAATCATCAGCACGCCAAACCAACCAATATATAGGCGGTTTTCTGTGCTGGTAATCCAGTCGCAAAACTCATCCCACCAGTGATTAATACCGAGTAATGGTCTTTGTTTTTCTATGAAGGTGTTCATAATTACTGGCTCCTATTTTCCAATAGGACAAACTTACCGCTGTCAAAACTCCCGTAGGGAAATTTTACTAACTTAATTTTTTTCTTCCCCCTCCGGGGATATAGCATTTGGAGCGGATAATGACTGGCAGCAACTGCCTTGATTTTATAACTTGCCTTTTATTATACAAATTCTTACCCAATAATGGTAAGATGTTAATCATGTTTTAATGAATCATGGTTGATTCGTTAAGTTATTTTAACTATTGTGAAATAAGTTAACCGGGCAACAATTTTCCGAGAAAAAGTTAATTAAATTTCACACAAGTATATATTTGTACATATTTCTTAACTATATCGGGGCAAGCCACGAACCACATTCCCCTAGGGGCGATCGCATCCGCGCCCAGAACCTTTCTTGCTCCCCTCTCCCTACCTGGGAGAGGGGTTGGGGGTGAGGGCAGCTAATCCCCAGTGGCTGCCAAATAACGCAATGTCTCCCGGCGCCAATTGGCATCTGTTTTGCGGTTGGTTTGCAACTCTAAAATTCTAATACCTATTTCAGGTAAAGGTTTAAGCAACTCAATTAATTGCGGCCAAGATGTAATTAAATGATGTTCCACGCCGTAGGTGGCGCCCAAACGGGCAAAGTCGATATTTTGGGGGGTGGCGAAGAATTCCTCGAAGGGGGGGTCAAATTTGGCCACGGGGAGCATTTCAAAGATACCGCCGCCGTTGTTGTTAATTAAGACAATGGTGAGACTGCCCCGAAACTGGGGACTGATTAAAAAGCCGTTGGTGTCGTGGAGGAGGGCTAAGTCTCCAGTGAGCATAACGCTGGGAGGCTGGTGGTGAGCGATGCCGAAAGCGGTGGCGAGGGTGCCGTCAATGCCGTTGGCGCCTCGGTTGAAAAAGGGGCGGATGTGGGAGTTGTTGGGGGACCAGAAATATTCTACATCCCGGACCGGCATACTGTTGGCGATGAAGAGGGGAGTTTCGGGAGGGAGGACTTGGGAGAGAACCCAGGCGGCTTTGGGTTCGATGATTTCATTAATGGCGGACATGAGCCGATCGCGCTTTGCCCCCACAGCGGTTTCCGCTTCACACCAGAGCTGTAAATAGGAATTAGCCGCCGCCGCCATACTATCGGGAAAAGATAACTGAGTCACCCCCAAACGCAGATGAACCGTGGGACCGTGGAGGGGGTCGAAGTTGTGCGGGTTGGGGTCGAGAACCCAGCGACGGGGGGCCGTCGCCGCCAACCAATCCCGTAACTGCTTGCTCGTGGGCAAGTCCCCAATTTGAATCACCATTTCTGGGGTCAAACTCTGGGGAAACGACTGGGCCGCTAGTTCTGAGTTGCGGAGAATGAGGTCATAAGTGGAGATGAGATAGGGGTTAAAACTGGCGTAATTCCGCAGCGGCGACAAACCCTCGGCGAGGACCGGCCAGCCCAAAATCTGGGATAGGCGATCGATACTGATGACATATTCCATTGGGGACTGGGGTTGTGCCGGTCCAGCGATAATAATTCCCCGCTGACACTGCTGCCAAATGTGCCAGGGGACGATATGGGTATCCGATGCCATAAATTCCGCTACCTCTGGGGGTTGCACCATTGCAAAAAACCCCTCAATATCAAACTCCCCTGCCAAACTCATCGCAGCGGGTTCCGGTATCGGCACTAAAGGGTCCCGGAACGGACAGTTAAGGTGAACCGGACCGATGACGGGATACAAACACCGCTCCCAAGCGTGAATGGTCATTTGCCGCAGATATTGCAGCATCGGCATTTCCAGCGCCGGGATGGCTAACTCGGCTTGCCAATTGGGATAATTACCGTAGAGTTTCAGTTGGTCGATCGCCTGACCGGCTCGACAGTCCCGTAGTTCTGGGGGTCTATCCGCCGTCAGAATGATTAGAGGCACCCCACTTTCTCGAGCTTCGATAACAGCAGGAAAGAAATTAGCCCCCGCCGTCCCAGAAGTGCAAACTAGAGCCACCGGTTTTCCCGTTTGGCGGGCGATACCCAAGGCAAAAAACGCCGCCGATCGTTCATCCAAAACCGGGATAGCTTCCACAGATGCAGCGGCAAAAGCAAAAGCCAAAGGTGTGGAACGAGAACCGGGACAAATAACCGCTGTAGCTAATCCCAGCTTATGTAAAGTTTCCACAATAATCGAAGCCCAAACCGTGTTGGTATTGCTAAAATTAATCGGCATTTTTATCAGACCAAAGACTTTAATAAAGCCTTGAGTTTCAGTTGAATTTCTGCTAATTCCTGCGCCGGATCGGAACCGGCGACGATGCCAGCACCAGCGTAGAGACGGGCGCTGTTGCCTTCAATTAAAGCCGAGCGAATGCCCACAATAAATTCGCAGTTGCCCCGGGCATCAATCCAACCTAAAGGAGCCGCATAGAGAGAGCGATCGAACCCTTCATGGCGGCGAATTTCCGCGCAGGCGATATCTCGCGGCACCCCCGCCACCGCTGGCGTGGGATGCAGTTGCGCCAAAATCTCCAGGGGATGCACTTCTGGGGGAACTGTCGCCCCCATCGGCGTCCATAGGTGCTGGATATTCGATAGCTGGCGCAGGCGAACTCCCGAGGAAACTTGCGCCGTTAAACCCAAATGTGACAGCCGATCGGCAATGAAGTCAATCACGAATTGGTGTTCTCGCTGTTCCTTGTCGCTGTTGAGCAAAGAGCGGGCTAAATCTGCATCCGCTTCTGGGGTGACACCCCGCGCCGCCGAACCCGCTAAAGCATCTGTCACCAGGTGGCGATCGCGAATTAATAACAACCGTTCTGGACTAGCGCCGATGAAATGCCCCCCCCGACCATTACTGGTAGCGAAAATATAGCAATCGGGATAAAGTTGGCGCAGATTATGTAAAGAGGCAATGGGGTCAAATGCCCCCTCCTTCATCACATCCACCGCGTGGGCGAGGACAATTTTCTGCAATTGATTTTCCCCAATTTCCCCCAAAGCAGAGCGTACCGCATTTTGGAAATTTTCAGGATTGGCCACCTCTCCCCAATTTTTCCTCATTGCTGCCGTGCCATTGCCATTTCCCTCAGTAAATAACCGAAATTTTTTCGCCCCGTTGATTTGGTTAATTTTTTGCCAGATTTTCCAGGATAAAAGCTCTATATTATCCTCCGCGCTGACCCGAAAATTCGCCACCAAAACACAGCGGTTATCGCACCGAGCCACCTGCCATCGGGGTAAAAACACCGTTGCTGGGGGAAAAGGCGCCGTTTCTGTGGGGTTCGTTGTCTCAAAAAAAGTAAACGCACTGAAAAAATGCGGTCCAGCAAAAGGCAGATGGATGGCCCCATCCGCCACCGTGTGGGCGAGACAGGCGGTGATAAAATCCCTCGCCCCGGCAAAGCGCCCCTCCCCACGCCGCCCATTTTTCACCCCAAACTGCACCGCCGCGCCCACAGCCGCAACAGCACAGGCACCTTTTTGCCAGTAAAACCGCACTCGGGACGGTTGACTCAGGGCATCTAGAGCCAAGAGCGGGTCCACCGGCGGGATTTCCAGGGAAACACTGACAATTTGGGTGCGGTTTTTTTGCCTCTGCCGCTGACAAGCAGCAAGGACCGTCAAGATTTCTTCTTGGTCTGGCAACAGATTGGCATTACTAGATGACACTGGCATGGAACAGCGGATGGCAGGTTTGATTTCCAGGGGTTGCAGGCACTGACAGGGGGCAGCACGGGAGGCACTCCCCTATCTATCTAACCATTACGCGCCCCAGCCAGAAAAGTTCTCTTTAGCGCCCTCACCCTTCCCCTGTAGCCCAAGAGAAACTAGGGGAGAGGGGCAGCAAATGTAAAATTTCTCAACAATTGTGGCGGGTAACTAGAGGCCACACCTGTCCTAGAATTGTAAAATTATCCCCCAAGCCGGAAATTTAATTACTAATAACCGATGACGACCCAGACAATCAAGCCCGACAACCGGAAGTTATGGTTAGCCGCCATCAAGCCGCCCATGTACAGTGTGGCCATTATGCCCATTTGGGTGGGAACTGCTGTAGCTTTTTATGAAACTGGCGCTTTCAATTGGCCGGTTTTTGGCGCATTTACCACCGCCGCGATTTTGATTCTCGCTTGGGAAAATCTCGCTAACGATGTATTTGACTCGGAAACCGGCATCGATAAAAATAAACATCATTCCCTGGTGAACCTCACGGGCAACAAATCTCTGATTTTCTGGCTGGGAAATCTGTTTTTGGCTACTGGGATTTTAGAAATTGCCCTGATCTGCTGGTGGCAACAAGACCCCACGGTTTTGGGGTTGATACTTCTGTGCTGCGTCCTTGGCTATATGTACCAAGGGCCGCCGTTTCGGCTGGGTTATCTGGGTTTGGGGGAGATTCTCTGCTTTTTCGCCTTCGGTCCGGTGGGGATGTCGGCGGCTTATTACAGTCAAACTCAAAGTTGGTCCGCTACCAACCTCGCCGCTTCGGCGATCGTCGGTATCGCCACCACTTTAATCCTGTTTTGCTCCCACTTCCATCAAGTGGCAGATGATATCGCCGCCGGGAAGCGATCGCCGATCGTCCGTCTTGGCACCGCCAAAGGCGCCCAACTCCTCCCCTGGGTTTGTGGTAGCATCTTCGCGATCGCCCTCATCTCCACCCTCACCAACACCTTCCCCCCCCTCACCCTTCTCGCTTGCGTCGGTTTACCCAGCGCCATCAAACTCTGTCGTCACGTCGCCACCCATCACCACCAACCAGACCAAGTAAGCAACTGCAAATTTATCGCCGTCTCCCTCCACTTCTGGAGCTGCTTACTATTCGGTTTCGGCTTCATCTTTTAGTCATTGATAATTGATAATTGACAATTGATAATTGACAATTGATCTACTGATTTCAATTAAGAATGACTATGAAGGCACTTGGTGTCTCATTCTTAATTGACTTGACTATCCAGCTTGTTCAATAGTAACTTAGTACAGCCCCCTCACCCTAAATCCCTAAACCAGAAGGGGAGAGGGACTTTGAAGATGTACCACATTTTTTTAGAACCAGCTAGAATCATCAATCATCAATCATCAATTATCAATCATCAATCATCAATCATCAATTATCAATTATCAATTATCAATTATCAATTATCAATTATCAATTGTCAATGACCATAGCCCACCTAGATAACCATCAAATCTACTATCAACTCACAGGCAGCCCCAACCAACCCGTAATCATGTTTTTACATGGATTTATGGGCAATAGCCAAGACTGGGAAAATATCATCTCACCCCTAGCCAATAAATACCGCTGCCTCACCCTTGACCTCCCAGGACATGGCCACAGCAAAACCACCGGCGGTGACTCTGCCTACACCATATCCCACACCGCCCACTCCCTCATCCAACTACTAGATATGTTAAACATCAATAAATGCTTTCTTGTGGGATACTCGATGGGTGGCAGATTAGCATTATACACCCTCCTCCAATATCAAGGGCGCTTTCAAAAAGCCATCCTAGAATCCGCCTCACCTGGCTTAAAAACCCCCCAAGAACAATCTCAACGCCGCCAACAGGATGCACACCTCGCCCAACAGTTAGAAACCGGCGATTTCTCAGAATTTGTCAGCAAATGGTATCAACAGCCCCTATTTGCCACTTTGCAAAATCATCCCCAATCTGATCAAATCATCCAGAAACGATTACAAAACAACCCCCAAGAGTTGGCCAAATCCCTGCGGATGATGGGCACCGGCCAGCAACCATCTCTCTGGGATAAACTCCAGCATAACCACATCCCCATCCTGCTTTTAGCCGGAGAACAAGACTCCAAATTTATCGCCATCAATACCGAAATCGCCGCCACTTGTCCCGCCGCACAACTAGAAATTATCCCCCAAGCCGGTCACAACATCCATTTAGAAAATTTACCCGTTTATTTACAGCAATTAATCATTTTTTTTACTTGACAACAGGGATGCTAAACTGCTATTATCAACCATATCAGCGCCGATTCAAAGTTCCCCTCAAAACCAGTCACGGCCTTTGGGAAATCCGCCAAGGCATCATCATCCGCCTCAGCGACAGTGAGGGAAACATCGGTTGCGGAGAAATCGCCCCCCTCAGTTGGTTTGGCTCAGAAACTTGGCAGCAAGCCTGGGATTTTTGCCAGCAACTCCCCCCAGAAATCACCCCAGAAACTATTTATTCCATTCCAAGCGAATTGCCCGCCTGTCAGTTTGGGTTTGGCTCCGCCTGGGAGACGATGACACGGGGAGCAGAGGAGCAGGGGAGCAGAGGAGCAGGGGAGCAGGGGAGCAGGGGAGCAGGGGTAGGGGCGATTCGCGAATCGCCTCTACCGGAAAATCAAAAATCTCTTAAATCCAGCGGTTTGCTACCTGCAGGAGCCGCAGCTATCCAGTCATTACCCATATTATGGCACCAAGGATATCGTACTTTTAAGTGGAAAATTAGCATTTTACCCATTGAAACAGAAATCAGCATTTTGCACCAACTTATTGCCAACTTGCCCCCGTCAGGTTTACTCCGTCTCGATGCTAACGGTGGGCTAAATTCCCGCCAAGCCAAACAATGGCTGCGAATCACCGACGCCTGGGGTGATAAAATCGAATTTATCGAGCAGCCTTTGCCGATAAATCAGTTAGAATCTATGTTCAAGTTACGCAATGAACACACCACCCCTTTGGCTCTGGATGAATCCGTAGCTACTATCGCGCAAATGGCAGCAGTTTATCACCAGGGTTGGCGGGGTATTTTTGTTGTCAAACCCAGTATCGCCGGTTTTCCTTGGGAATTGCGACATTTTTGCCAAAATCACCAAATAGATGCGGTTTTTTCCTCGGTATTTGAAACAGAAATCGGTTATAATAATGCGCTCCAGTTGGCAGCCGATTTAAAACCTCAGCGCGCTGTGGGTTTTGGGGTAAATCACTGGTTTGAGGAGGAGCAGGGGCAACTATGATCGACCCATTGACTTATTTACACAGTGGTGCTGGTGATTGGCTGATAGTGGAGGGAAAAAATGCGGCGGCGGATTGTCATAATTGGGCGCTAAAATTATCAGAAAATTTGCTCAAATATGGGATGGGGGACAGCAAGCCGAAAATTTTATTACTGGAACGGGATCAAGTCCGCATTTGCGCTAGTATTATCGCGGCAGTGGCGGCTGGTTGTCCGCTATTTTTGGGAAATCCTGACTGGGAATGGCGGGAACGGCAAGCGGTATTGGATATGGTGCAGCCGGATATTATTTGGGGGGAAGGAGACGACAGGAGATGGAGACGGGGGGACGGGGAGAAGGTTGGTTCGGGGAGTTCATTAATTATGATTCCCACGGGGGGTTCTTCGGGAAAGGTGCGGTTTGCGGTTCACAGTTGGGAAACTTTGATGGCTTCGGTGCGGGGGTTGGCGGCGCATTTCCAGTTGTCGCAGATTAATAGTTGTTGTTGTTTACCGCTTTATCATGTGAGCGGGTTAATGCAGTTGCTCAGGTGTTTTAGCACTGGGGGTAAGTTGGTGGTTTTATCTTCTTATCGGGATATCGGTGGGAAGATGGGAGCTGATGTGGAATGGGGGGAGTTTTTTCTGTCTCTGGTGCCAACGCAATTGCATCGACTGCTGGAAAATGGGGAGAGTGCGGCTTGTTTGTCTGGGTTTCAAGCGGTGTTGTTGGGGGGTGCGCCTGCTTGGGATGATTTGCTGAGCCGATCGCGCCGCCAAAACATCCCTTTAGCGCTCACCTATGGGATGACGGAAACTGCCTCCCAAGTGGCTACCTTAAAACCAGGGGAATTTTTAGCGGGAAACAATAGTTGTGGCCGCATCTTACCCCACGCTAAAATTACGGTGCGGACTCCCGATCGCAGGGCTCTTGGTGCTAACCAAACGGGAATGATTACCATTGAGGCGGACTCCCTGGCTCTAGGATACTACCCAGATATATCTCTATCGGCACCAGATTTATATTTTTCTACCGATGACTTGGGGTTTGTGGATGAGGCGGGTTATCTATATATAGTGGGACGCCGGAGCGACAAAATTATTACCGGTGGGGAAAATGTGTTTCCTGCGGAGGTGGAAGCTGCTATCCGCGCCACGGGTTTGGTTCAGGATGTGGGGGTTCTTGGCTTACCAGACTCGGACTGGGGGCAAGCGGTGGTAGCATTATGTGTCCCTCAAGAGGCGGATGTTTCGCCGCCACAGTTAGCAGAAGCGATCGCCCCACGTCTCACCAAATACAAGCGCCCCAAACACTGGCTATTAGTAGCAAGTTTACCGCGCAACCAGCAAGGGAAACTTAACCGTCAACAGCTCCAGGAAATGGCACTCAAACATTTATCTGGATAAAAGCAGTGGGGAGCTGTTTTGATACAGCTCCCCTTGGCCACATTCATCTTTCATTAAGGATATGCGGGAACTCCTGACGATAAACCTGCTCCCATAGGTATTGCACATAAGATTTAGTAGCTGATAGCAGCTTGCCATTTCTCATCAAATCAGCGCCGCTCTGCTCTAAAATCCGTACATCTACGGAACTGAGGCGCTGACGGCGACTGGTAGAACTCAGGAGCCACATAATTTGGAACATGGTATCGGGATCCGCCGTGGCGTTGGGGTTTGACCAAGCCACGCAGGACGACTCCTTGGGGTTGCAGGTAGCGATCGGGTCGCCATAATTCCAGTAGCCTAGTTGTCGGATGCGATCGTATGCTTTTTGCTCCAGTGTCATTGCATCAAATTTTACAAAATGTTAAGTAATCTGGGGGTAAACCCAAGTCAAAAGATGTTAATACTACTAAAATATTAACAAAAGTTAAACTTGTTTGTATTCCCTGACACAAACTTTCCACTTTTTTTCCGGAATCTCCCCCAATTGCCTCCTATTTTATAAGTATAATTACTCTAATTTCCCCCTCACCCAGTCCCCCCGTCCCCCCGTTCCCCCGTCCCCCAGTCACCCCATCCCCTGGAGCCACTGCACCACCTCCGGCGGTAAAGGTTGTCTCGTTCGCTTACTTGGCTGAATGCACAGATGACGGGTGACAGCTTTTGCCAGACACCGCTCCGAGACACCAGCAGCAAATATTTCGGTATTGACATCAAACTTATCTTCGCTTAACTGTTTCGCGAGGAGTCGCACATCCAGCAGGTCCCCGCAGAACATAGGGGCAAAAAAATCTGCACTAGCATGAACAATGGGAATCGCCACCTCGGAGTTGCGGAAAAAGTGCCGCAAGTCGATCCCGCTAGCAGACAAAGAAGCCTCGTAGGCTTCATGGCAAATAGACAAGACACTGGCAAAATACACCACCCCAGCCGCATCAGTATCTTGGAAATGCACCGTGCGGTGATAAATAAATGGCATAATTTAGTTACTCCTTAGTAATTTGTCCTTCGTCACTTGTCAGTGGTCATTTGTATGAATAATCAAGTAACAAATGACCAATGACAAGTGACAAATGACCACTGACAAGAGTTATAATTATATAATTTAAGCCAAAACCATGACACAAGCAGCAATATTCCCAACCGTCACTTTTGACGAATTCATCGCCTGGTATCCAGAAAACTCAGAAAATCGCTATGAACTACATCGGGGGGTAATTGTTGAAATGCCGAAACCAAAAGGGAAACATTCGGAAATTGCAGGCTTCCTGGGTCTAGAAATAGGTCGGCAATGTCGCCACCGTCAATTACCTTACTTTGTTCCCAGAGAATGCGTGGTTAGATCGTTGAGCGCTGAATCTGGTTATGAGCCAGATATTATCGTTTTAGACCGCCAAGAAGTAAGTAAAGAGCCGCGCTGGGAAGCCGAATCTATCATTACAATGGGGTCGTCAGTCCGTCTGATTGTGGAAGTAGTCAGTACCAATTGGCGGGTTGACTACATGACGAAAGCGGCGGATTATGAAGAGATGGGCATTTCTGAATACTGGGTTATTGATTATCTAGGTTTGGGGGGGCGGCGATTTATTGGCAATCCCAAACAACCAACGATTTCGGTTTATCAACTGATTGACGGCGAGTATGAAATTAGTCAGTTTCGGGGGAATAATCCGATTGAATCACCAGCATTTCCCGAATTAAACCTGACGGCTGAGCAGATATTTGCATGATAATTGATAATTGATAATTAATAATTGACAATTGATAATTGATAATTGGGAGGGGCTGGGACGGGGGGACAGGGGGACAGGGGGACGGTTCGACTCTGTAGGGGCGACAGCATCCGCGCCCAAATCGGACTGTGAAACGAAAAAGCGATTTACGCGGATGCTTCGCCCTTCCACGGGTATAGTCATTTCAAATAAGAATGGGATTGACTCCGCCCTCACACCCGTCCCCTCTCCATCCCCCCTACCCCCCTGTCAACAAAACATTTATTCCACTGACCCCCCCCTTTCAAAGGGGGGCGGGGGGGGGATAAAGGGGGGGAGAGAGAAAAGGAGATGGGGGTGAGGGCAATCTCGAGTGTTTCATTTCTATTTGAAATGACTATACTTCTGAACCAGGAGACAAAGGACAAATGACAAATAAAACTATAAAAAAAAACCCCATAAGGGGTTTCTCCGATAATCAGCACTCAAATCTTAATTTTTGTTTAACTTAACGCTGCTGCACTCCGGTCGTAAGTGGCGCGAAAAGTGGGGTGAATTTTGCCTTGGATGCGGTTCCAGTAGTCGGAAATTCCTTGATTAAATCCGACTTCCTGCGCTAACCGCAGTAACATGGCTTGCTGGCGTTTTTTAATCATCCGGGAATGGGCGATCGTCAGAGAGCGAGCTTTATCCCCTGTGGACAAGACGGGGATATTTACTGGCTCGGATACTGGCGGCGTCGCTGTCACCGGGGTAGCGTTGGTGCGATATGCCAAACCCCGATACTTCAGGTCCAAAGTCGCTTGCTGTACTGGCGCTTTTTTCATGCCGTAAAACCGCCAATCCAAACCCCGATACTTGCCGATCGCTTCGGTTTGGGTAATTTCCACAGAAGGAGGAGTAGATTCGTAGCTAATCCCGCGATAACGAAGTTGCATAGTTTTCGCCCCTTAATAACGATTGTGTTGGTCAGTAGAGGCGCGTTCCTTCGGGAATTTTCCCTACTTCCGTCTCTTTCGGGCAGCCTACAAGTGAGTTACATAACGACCCGCGAGAGATGAACGATTTATTTCTGTATTCATTGTTACTGTTTTTTGGGCATATGTCAAGTATTTTACAAAACTTTACATAAATTGATAATTGATAATTGATAATTGATAATTGATAATTGTCAATTATCCCCCCCTCCTCCCCCTCTTCCCCCTCTTCCCCCTCTGTCCTCCGTCTCCCCGTCTCCCCGTCTCCTAGTCTCCCCGTCTAGAAAGTCTCCCCGTCTAGAAAGTCTCCCCGTCTCCCCGTCTCCCCCTCCCCGTCCCCCCGTCCTCCTAATGACGTAAGCGGACCATAAAAAAACCATCCATATTGTGACGGTGGGGCCAGATTTTCACCCAGCCTTGGGGGGAGGCGAAGGGTGCGGCTGGGGTTCCTGGTGGGGGAGGCTCGATCGCCCAGTTGGGGTGACGGGATAAGAAATCTTGAATCACTACTTCATTTTCTTGGGGATGTAGGGTGCAGGTGGAGTAAACCAGCAACCCCCCCGGTTTCACCCATTCTGAGGCTTGGGTCAAAAGTTGTCCTTGGAGTTGGGAGAGTTCTTGAAACCGCTCTGGTGTCTGACGCCAGCGAGCGTCAGCTCGGCGGTGCAGGGTTCCGAGCCCAGAGCATGGGGCGTCAAGGAGAACCCGATCGGCCACATTATTGAAATCGGGCTGGTGACGACTATCGCCACAAAGGATGTCAATCGATCGCAGTTGCAGCCGCATCACATTTTCCCGCACCTTTTTCAGACGGCTGGCGGTTTTGTCGCAGGCCCAAATCTTCCCCGTATCCCCCATCAACTCAGCAATGTGAGTAGTTTTCCCCCCGGGAGCGGCACAAGCATCAATTACCACTGAGTCCGGTTGCGGGTCCAGTAAGTAGCCCACGAGCTGGGCACTAGCATCCTGCACCACCCACCACCCCTGGGCGTAACCGGGGAGATTCTCCACCGCTCCCGCACCACCGGTAAGGCGTAAACCGTGGGGTAGGTGGGGGATGCGAGCCACTTCTACCCCCGCCGCCACCAGGGCCGCCTCCACTTCTAGCAAAGATGTTTTTAAAGGATTAATCCGCAGGTCAATGGTGGGAGATTTGTTGAACCACTGGCACAATTGCTCGGTTTCCACGGCTCCCAGTTGTGAGAGCCAATCTTCTACCATCCAGTCGGGATAACTGTGCAAAATCCCCAGACGTTGGGCAAAACCTGGGATTGCCTCTAAATCGAGAATTTGTTCAACATTTCCCAGGCGAGTGGTACGGCGGAGGATGGCGTTTACTAATGGCGCCAGTCCTGATAAATGGTTATGTTTGGTTAATTCGACGGTGGTGTTAACAGCGGCGGCGGCGGGAATGTGGCTGAGATATAGGAGTTGATATAAGCCGAGGTGCAAAATCGTCCGCAAGTCCGGGGGTTGTTGGTGGGCGGGCTTTTTGGCGAGGCGATCGATGATAGCATCGAGGGTGCGAGTGCGGCGGACGCAACCATAAACTAATTCTGTGGCCAGTTTCTTTTCAATTCCTGTTTCAATCCCTGAAAGGGGTTCGGGTAAATACGCTTGAAGCGCCACATCGGCGAAGACATCGCGCCGACGAACTTCCCTCAACGCGAGAAACGCGACTTGCCTCGTTACATTCATTCCCTGTTTCATTCAATCCCTGAATTTCAATCCCTGTTTCAATCCCTGTTTCAATCCCTGAAAGGGGTTCGGGTAAATTTGGGGTCCACCGGCAAGCCACCTCCCCGCTCCACTATTATCACAAATTCCGACAATCTTGGGATTTTAACTGAGATTTAGTAAAGAAACTCGGTTTCTGTCCCTTAAAAATCAAGTATGGTGATAAAAGTTCTTGGTATCAATAAATCTTGCTGTCCATGACTTTAGTCACCCCCGAAACCCCCAAACACAAGAAATCTAAGGCGCTCAAACCGGGCGCCCGCCCTCCTGCCAAGGAGCTGTGCAGTGAATGTGGTTTGTGCGATACATATTATATCCACTACGTCAAGGAAGCCTGCGCCTTCCTCAACCAACAGTTTGACAAATTGGAGGAGGGGACTCATGGGCGCCGCCGGGAGCTGGAAAACCCGGAGGAGCTTTATTTTGGTGTTCATCAAGATATGATGGCGGCGCGGAAACAGCAGCCGATACCGGGGGCGCAGTGGACAGGAATCGTCAGCTCGATCGCCTGTGCCATGTTGGAAAAAGGTTTAGTGGAAGGGGTGGTATGTGTGCAAAACACCCCCGAAGACCGCTTCGGACCGATGCCAGTGTTAGCGCGCACTCCGGAGGAGGTGTTAGCAGCGCGAGTGAACAAACCGACGCTTTCTCCTAACTTGTCGGTGTTGGAAACCGTAGAGCGATCGGGACTCAAACGCCTGCTCGTCATCGGCGTGGGCTGTCAAATCCAGGCTCTGCGGGCCGTAGAAAAGCACCTAGGTTTAGAAAAACTCTACGTTTTAGGCACCCCTTGCGTGGATAACGTCAGCCGCGCTGGGTTGCAGAAGTTTTTAGAAACCACCAGCTCTTCCCCGGATACAGTGGTACATTACGAGTTCATGCAGGATTTTCGGATTCACTTCAAGCACAAAGACGGTTCCATAGAAAAAGTACCCTTCTTTGGGCTGAATACCAAAGAACTCAAAGATGTCTTTGCCCCCAGTTGCCTATCCTGTTTTGATTACGTCAATGGTTTAGCCGATTTGGTGGTGGGATACATGGGAGCCCCCTTTCGCTGGCAGTGGCTGGTAGTGCGCAATCAAACCGGGCAAGAAATGTTAGATTTAGTCCGCGATCAGTTGGAAGTGCAGCCGGTGATGTCTCGGGGCGATCGACGCCAAGCCGTCCAGCAAAGCATTCCCGCCTACGATAAAGGCGTAACTCTGCCCATGTGGGCAGCTAAACTCATGGGCGTGGTGATTGAAAAAATCGGGCCTCGGGGTTTAGAGTACGCCCGCTTTTCCATTGATTCTCACTTTGTCCGCAACTATCTTTATGTGAAGCGCAATTACGCCCAAAAGCTGGCCGCTCACGTGCCAGAGTTTGCCAAGCGGATTGTGGCTCAGTATAAACTGCCCGATTAAGTGATTGAGCGCGCCCACCCATACCGATTGTGTGGGTTCAAACGTTACCATAACCCCAGATACCGTTTTTCCATCCCTAGATTTGCAGTAAGGACACGGCATGCCGTGTCCTTACTACTATTCCCGGATGGCTGTGTCCCAGTATGGCAGCGACATACGGTTTCATGTGCAATAAATGTTGACAAATGTTAACCAAATGTTAAGATTTGCGCATAAGGTCGAGAGGCAACGCCTCCCTCCGGTTCGATTATGGCCGTCTAACCCCCGTGATGTCTCAGACTGAGGACTTCAGGCACAACTATGTCCACAGACATATGCCAAGTTTTATTGATTGAGGACGATCCTACATTTGCCCTGCTGGTAGAAAGACTCCTGTCTAAGTACCCGGCGAGTTCCTTGGCAAAAGGCAACTATTTCCAGGTGACTAGAGCCTCTACCCTATTAGCGGGACTAGAACAACTGGCGCAGGGGTGCTTTGATGTGGTACTTCTGGACTTGATGCTGCCTGACTCTCAGGGACTCGATACCCTGGGGCAGGTGTTGGCGCGTTTTCCCAAGGTGCCAGTGGTAGTACAAACGGGGGCAGATGATGAGCCAATTGTGGTGCAGGCGTTTCAGATGGGGGCTCACGGCTATTTGCCCAAGCATAATATGGATGGGAATCTGTTGGTGTATGCGATTCGCTTGGCGATCGAGCGACAGCTACAAATCAACCGGTTTGAGGAAAACTACCAGCAGGAACCGGATTCCGAGCTGCAAGGGTTAGAGGAGCTAGCCAATTCCGTCCGCACAACGATCGCATCGCGAATGTTCGGAGCCCAACCCCTACGCGAAGGTTGGCCGGACCTATTTCAAGAATTTGTGTCTGAATACAGCAAGTTAATGGACTTAGCCCTAGAACAACAGACCTACAAAGTAGAACACAACATTTCGCAAAAACTGAACGCAATGGCGGAAAAGCTCGGCTTGCTCAAAGCAGGACCGCGCGATGTGGTAGATATTCACACAAAAGCCTTGAGACAAAAAACCCAAAATGCTAATCTGGCTAAGGCACAGGCTTATGTGGGGGAAGGCAGGCTGATGGTACTGGAATTGATGGGATACCTCACATCTTTCTACCGCAAATACTATATAGGGTTGAGTAATATTAAAATTATTCAATCTACCGCCAGCGGAGAAATTGGATAAAATGAAACAGCAATGATGAAATACCTACTCAAATTATATATCACTGGCAATACGCCTAGGTCTCAAAGAGCAATTGCCAATCTATTGCGCATTTGTCAGGAGGAACTCTCAGAACAATACCAAGTAGAAATAGTTGATGTCCTGGAACAGCCGGAAATGGCAGAACAAGAGAAAATTCTTGTCACCCCTACCCTGATCAAGCAATTGCCACCACCTTTGCAAAGAATTATTGGCGATATGTCCAATACAGACACTCTTTTATTGGGGTTGGATTTAGTGCAAAATCAAGACAATCGGAGCTGAACAGATGATACATTTGGGCAATTTATCTACCATGTAAATACCCCATAAACCAGTATAATTATAACATCATAAATCAAGCCAACATGACTCAACTAAAGCAGGAAGATTTCATCGAAAAACTGCCCACCGGCATTCCCGGATTTGATTTTTTAGCTGATGGTGGGCTACCCAAGGGTAGAGCCACATTAATTTCCGGTACGGCGGGCTCAGCCAAAACCGTATTTGCCAGTCAGTTTCTTGCGGAAGGGATCAAGCGCGGCCAAAACGGAGTATTTGTCACTTTTGAAGAATCTCCCAAGGCCATTAGAAAAAATATGCGCGGTTTTGGTTGGGATATCGATAAATGGGAGGAAGAACGAAAGTGGGCTTTTGTGGATGCTTCGCCACAACCGGGAGAAAAACCCATTGTGACTGGTGACTACGACCTCGGACCGCTGTTAGCCCGGATTGAGTACGCTATCCGCAAGTATTCGGCTCAGCGCATCTCGATGGATTCCCTGGGAGCGATTTTTAGCCATCTAGCGGATAGCGCCCAAGTCCGCAGTGACTTGTTTAGTATTGCCTCGGCGTTGCGCGAACTGGAAATTACCGCGATTATGACGGCGGAGCGCACGGAAGAATATGGCGAAATCAGCCGCTATGGTGTGGAAGAGTTTGTGGCGGATAATGTGGTGATTTTCCGTAACGTCTTGTCCGATGAGAAACGCCGCCGCACGATCGAGATTCTCAAATACCGGGGGACGGATCACCAAAAAGGCGAATTTCCCTTTACCATCGTCCCAGGGCAAGGGATTGTCATCATTCCCCTTTCCGCGCTGGAACTGGAGCAACGCTCTTCTAATATCCGCATCACTTCTGGTAGCGATGAACTCGATCGCATGTGCGGCGGTGGATTTTTCCGGGATTCGATTATCTTGGTCTCTGGCGCTACGGGAACCGGCAAAACCTTAATGGTCACAGAATTTATGGTGGGTGGCGTCAAAAATAACGAGCGCTGTCTGCTGTTTGCTTTTGAAGAAAGCCGGGAACAGCTCTATAGAAATGCCATCGGTTGGGGGGTTGATTTCGAGAAAATGGAAAAAGATGGCATGCTCAAGGTGGTCTGCCGCTACCCGGAAAGTACCGGCTTGGAAAATCACCTCATCAAAATGAAAGAAACCATTGAGGCATTTCGCCCCAATCGCGTGGCTGTGGATAGCCTCTCGGCCTTGGAAAGAGTATCGAGCATGAAGGGGTTCCGCGAATTTATTATCGGTTTGACTTCTTTTATTAAGCAGCAAGAAATCGGCGGCTTATTTACTTCTACTACTCCCTCGTTAATGGGTGGGACTTCGATTACTGAATCCCATATATCCACGATTACCGATTCGATTATTTTGCTACGCTATGTGGAAATGTACGGGGAAATGCGCCGAGGTCTCACAGTCCTAAAAATGCGTGGTTCTATGCACGATAAGGATATCCGCGAGTTTACCATTGACCATCGCGGCATGCACATCGGCAAACCTTTTCGCAATGTCACCGGTATTGTGGCGGGTAATCCCGTTTACGTGGCCCAAAGTGAAGTCGATCGCCTCAGCACTTTATTTGATGATGGCACTCCCGGATCCTCATCCCTAGGTTAGGAGGCACCATAACATCAACAATTAGCAATTATTGATTGCAGATTGTCAATTTCTAACTATTAAGACAACATCCCGGGGAAGCATTAGTGTCATTGGCGGAGTCTCCACCTAGAATGCTTTTGCTTCGCCCTTCCCCCTGGGGAGGTAGGGTGGGCAGTGCCAATAATTAGGCTGTTCGGTATTGACAAGAACTTTAGGAGGTACTGCCCACCCTCCTACGCCTGGTGGTGACTCGACCAGAAAGGGAGAGGTGCTTTTGCTTCGCCCCTACCCCAATTATATGAACTTATGTGCAAAAATATAAAGTTTTGTGGCAATACATTGACATTGTAATAAAAATGTGGTAAATTCTACCGGTGAAAGTAATAAATTTTAAAAAAAGCACACAAATAGTCAATCAAGGTTGAAAATTATGAGGAAATTTGAAACTGGAGAGGTTTTGATTTCTAGCACCGGACGCTCTTACCGCGTCGTGGATTCGACCCCAGAAGTGATTTCTTTGCTCAGAATTGACGGTTATACACTGTTTTCCTGTCACCCGCACTTTATCGAAACATCTTTTTCTCCGGCGACAGCACAACAAATCCCCTAAACAGGTTGGGAGTAATTGAACCCAGAAGCCAAGCTGGACTCTGGGGAGGTAGAGTGGGCAGTGCCAATAATGAGGCTGTTCGGTATTGACAAGGACTTTGGGCGGCACTGCCCACCCTACGAGGCTATGGTCTCAATAGTTATTGATCATGGGGGAAGGATCGCCGCCGACATCCTGTGGTTTGACCAGCTACCCTATCCGCAGATACTTCGCCCCTACCGCTGCCCTGGTTAATCTCCGTAAATCCACATTTAATCAAATTTGTCAAGTTAAAAATAGAAAAATTTACAATATAGTTGCCGGTAAATTTAAGGAAATCAAAGCGTGAGTAAAAACTCTCCTCGAATCGGGGCAGGAGGATGAGAATTTTTGTATCAACGGGCACCCTTATCCAGGGACGGAATCGGGTAAGGTGGTGAATAAGAAAATGTGATTTAAATTACATCGCCATGCGCCTAGAGCAGTTGCAAGCCTTTCTGGCGATCGCAGAAACGGGGAGCTTTCAGCAAGCCGCCCGCCAGTGTGGATTCACCCAATCCACTATCAGTCGGCAAATTCAAGGTTTGGAAGCAGAGCTGGGGTTGCCTCTATTTCACAGAAGCGCGCAGGCGAAGCTAACTTTAGGGGGGGAGCGGTTTTTGCCCCATGCGCGGAAAATCTGCCAAGAGTGGGACAAGGCGCAACAAGAGTTAGGAGATTTACTGGCGGGAAAACAACCAGAATTGTGTGTAGCGGCGATTCATTCCGTATGTGCTTATTACCTACCGCCAGTGCTACAGCGGTTTTGCCAGCAGTTTCCTGATGTGCAACTGCGGGTGACGGCTTTGGGGAGCGATCGGGCATTAAAAGTCCTCAAAGATGGCTTGGTGGATGTAGCGATCGTGATGAACAATCGGTTTTTGACCACAGGACCAGAAATGGTGGTAGAGGTGCTATATGAAGAGGAAATAGCAGTTTTAATGGGAGCTAGCCATCCTTTAGCAAAATCCGATCGCGTTCCCCGGTCAGAATTAGGGCGTTATCCCCACGTAGTATTTAAAGATGGCTATGGGATGCAGCGGTTAGTCCAGGAAGTTTGCCTCAAACAGGGCATACCTTTGCGAATCGTCTTAGAATTGAATACTCCAGAAACCTTTCGGGGGGTGGTGCGCCAGGGGGAGATGATTGCCCTGCTGCCCGCCTCAGCACTGGTAGAGGCGCACTCAGATTCTACCCTGGCAGTGCGCCAAGTGGCCACGCTCCCAGGGGAGGAGCGCTGGACGCGGGAAGTGGCAATGGTGACCACACGCGATCGCCTGCAAATTCCGCCGATCAGCTATTTCTGCCAGTTGGTGCGGGAATTAATTTTGCCCGCATCATTGCCCCCAGGAGTCGCCATCAGCAACCGCACCACTGTAGCTCTAGGTAGTTCCTAATAATTGATAATTGATAATTGATAATTGATAATTGATAATTGATAATTGTCAATTGACAAACATCTTATTTTTATTGAATCCCACAGAAAAAATCAGCATGAGCGATGCTTTTCGAGAACTATTAAAAAAGATTGGTAGCGGCCCTCACACCGGCGAGAACCTGACCCGCGCCGAAGCCAAATCAGCGATGGAGATGATGCTGCAAGAAGTCGCGACACCAGCGCAAATAGGAGCTTTCCTCATCGCCCACCGAATTAAGCGCCCCACAGGGGAAGAATTGGCGGGAATGCTGGATGCTTGTGAGACCCACTGTCAGTTACTGCCCCCTCTTAATGCCAGCAGTCCAGTGGTGGTTTTTGGTTGTCCCTACGATGGCCGATCGCGCACCGCTCCCCTCACCGCCATCACGGCGCTGATCCTCGCCGCCGCCGGTCAAAGTGTCCTCATGCACGGGGGCACCAGGATGCCCACCAAATATGGCATCCCCACCATCGATGTTTGGCAGAGTTTAGGAGTTAATTGGCAGGGCCTTTCTCTGAGCGAGCTGCAACAGGTCTTAACCACCACCGGTATTGGCTTTGCCTACCTACCCGATCGATTTGAGTTAGCCTTCAACCTCGTTACCTACCGAGACCAAATCGGCAAACGACCACCCCTCGCCACAATGGAGCTGATTTGGTCTCCGATCGCCCCCCCTTACCACCTAGTCGCCGGTTTCGTCCATCCCCCCACAGAAGACATGTTCCGCGACTGTCTCAGTCGGCGCGGTGTCAACAGTTTTACCCTAATTAAAGGATTAGAGGGTAGCTGCGATTTACCCCGAGAGCGCACAGTGATTATTGGTTTAGTAGATGATGGGAAATTTGAACGAATGCACCTCCACCCCCGAGAATACGGTTTTGCTGGCCAAAACGTCCCCCTCTCTAACACCACTATGGACGCCACATCATCACTGGTAGCACAGATGCACGCCGTATTAGCAGGAAAAACCGAAGAAAAGGAGTTTATCCAATCCGCCATCTGGAACGGCGGTTTTTACCTGTGGCGATGCGGTCTTTGTCCCGACATCCAAACCGGCGTCGCCACCGCCGAAACCCTCCTCACCACGGGCAAAGCGGCGGCGAAACTCCGAGAACTCACAGCAGTGTTACCACTTGTCACTGGTAATTAGTCACTTGTCACTTGTCACTTGTCCCTTGTCCTTTGTCCGCAATTGATAATTATCAATTATCAATTATCAATTATCAATTATCAATTATCAATTATCAAATGACCAATGACAAAAGCCTTAGTCCTCGCCGGGGGTGAAAGTTCCCGCATGGGAACCGATAAAGCCCTAGTCATATGGAATGGGTTGCCGATGCTGGAATTAGTCTGCCGATCGGCATGGGGATGTTGTGAGGATGTATCGGTGTTGACGCCGTGGCCCGATCGTTATCGCGAGAAAGTGCCAAGCGTCAGTAGGTGGATCGAGGAATCCCGCCCTGGTAGAGGACCGCTGTTAGCCTTAGCCGAAGGTTGGGAAAAGATTCTGATGTTGGCATCCCGCCAGGGCGACGATACCGAGTGGTTATTGCTCTTGGGGTGCGATTTACCCCTCTTGCAGCCAGAGATTCTGCGGCAATGGGCGTCCCAATTACCCAGTTTGCCGCCCAATATACTGGCATTAGTGCCCCAAAAAGAGGGCCGGTGGGAGCCATTATGCGGGTTCTACCGCCGCCCCGCCTGGGAACACCTGAAAGAATTTATCTTGCTGCCCCCGTCTCCGAGTCTCCCAGTCTCCGAGTCTCCCCGTCTCCGCGTCTCCGAGTCTCCGAGTCTCCGCGTCTCCGAGTCTCCCCGTCTCCGAGTCTCCCCGTCTCCCCGTCCCCCCCTACGCCCGTCCCTACAAAAGTGGTTAGGACTGCTGCCAGTGCAGCCCCTCATCCTGGCAGAGAGGGAAGCGAGGATGTTGCTCAATTGTAATCGCCCTAGTGATTTGCCCCCGAACCCCTGATGATGGGGTGTTTGTCAATTGTCAATTGTCACTTGTGATGTGACGACCAACCAGGGACCAGGGATATTGCACTGGAGGGAGGAGGCCGTAAGACCAGCCTACAGGAAGCAACAATGTTTATATAAAATTTAGAATTGTTGCTTATAATCTGTACAGGAATCTTCAGATTCCCGTAATGGTTCTTAAAGAACCTTAATGTAAACTGTAGTGACAAATATTTAACCATGCCTCGGATACTCGTCATTGATGACGACCCTGCAATCTCGGAATTAGTGGCTGTCAATCTGGAAATGGCTGGGTATGAAGTCCAGCAGGCAGAAGATGGCATCAAAGGGCAGGCCCTCGCCGTGCAGTTGATGCCCGATTTAATTATGCTCGACCTGATGCTGCCTCGGGTGGATGGGTTTACGGTGTGCCAACGCCTGCGGCGAGATGAGCGCACTGCAGATATTCCCGTGTTGATGCTGACAGCCTTGAGTCAAACGGGGGATAAAGTCGAAGGTTTCAACGCCGGAGCTGATGACTATCTCACCAAGCCATTTGAAGTGGAGGAAATGCTGGCGCGGGTGCGGGCCCTATTGCGACGCACCGATCGCATCCCCCAAGCCGCCAAACATGCGGAGATTCTCAACTACGGACCGCTCACCTTAGTGCCAGAGAGATTTGAGGCGATCTGGTTCAGTGAAACCGTCAAACTGACCCACTTGGAGTTTGAACTCCTCCACTGCTTGTTACAAAGACATGGCCAAACCGTATCTCCGAGCGAAATTCTCAAAGAAGTTTGGGGTTACGACCCCGATGATGACATTGAAACCATTCGTGTCCACGTTAGACACTTGCGCACCAAACTCGAACCAGATCCTCGCCATCCACGTTATATCAAAACCGTATATGGTGCAGGTTATTGCCTGGAATTACCCAACAATAACCCATCGGCAGAGAATGTCCAAGCTAGCTAGGATGGAAATCAATCGTTTGTTTCAATCCCGCAGGCAGGATTCATTAACCACCCCATAAAGACCAATTATCCCTCCTCTTTTTTCATCAGGGAGAGCATGGTAATGTCAGGCATTTAGGGTCGAACTCAGATGCCGGAGGGGGCGGAGTTAGGGACAAAGAGGCGGATCTACACCCACCTGCCTACCACTACCCTCACCGTGCCGTCTGTCAAGGTTTCCTCCTCTTCGATATCAAATCCTTGCAATCTTGCAGTGGCCAGGAGGTTTTTCCGGGCGTAGCTTTGGGCAATCTGATTGATAAATTCTTCCTTCTTGATTTTCGCTCCCCAAAAATCTGCCACCAGTTCGTAATTTTCACCATTACGGCGAAATCCCAAATCGTAACCGTTGGCCTGCCTAATTACGTACTCGGCTGCGGTGGTATTATTTTGATAACCCCGCACCCGGGCATTGTATTCCACTTGATAACCTAATTCTTCCAGCACTTCTTTGAGGAGCTGGCCATCTTTCATCTGAATTTTGATCGTGGTAAAATGAGACATAAGGATTTAGTGATGGATTTAGGATTATGCGTGATTACTCATTTGTCCTTGGTAATTTGTCATTTGTCCTTTGGTAGGGGCGATTCGCGAATCGCCCGTACAAGTGACAAAGAACAAATGATTTTATTCTAATTCTATACTTTTGATTTTCTGGTTGGCATATTGCTGTAATTCCTCCACCAAGCGGTTATCGAGGGAGGCAGTGCGGGCGCCACTTTTAGCAGCCCAATGTTTTAAAACGGCAATTTGGTCTTGGGCAATGGCGGCTAAAGGCACGGTTTCCTCCATCGCCATGACGATATCCTCCGTAGTGAAATCCCGCCGTTGAGCGAAGGCTCGGTGCATCGCATCAACGATGACCTGCTCGATTTCAGCACCGCTAAAATCTCGAGCGAGATTGCCCAGCAAAGGTAGATCGAAATCCCGCAACCGGGAAGGACGCAATCGCCGTAAGTGAACCTTAAAAATCTCCATCCGTTCTTTTTCGGTGGGCAGATTCAAAAAGAAAATTTCGTCAAAGCGACCTTTGCGGAGCAATTCAGCGGGCAAAATGCCCACATTGTTAGCCGTGGCGACGATGAAAACGGGACAGGTTTTTTCCTGCATCCAGGTAATGAGGGTGCCGAACACCCGCCGCCCTGTACCTGAGTCACCATCTCTACCGCTGGTGATATTGCCAAAAGCCTTATCGATTTCATCAATCCACAGGACACAAGGAGAAATTGCCTCCACCAGTTGGATCATCTGGCGCACCCGAGATTCCGACTCGCCCACAATACCGCCAAACAGGCGGCCCGTATCCAAACGCAAGAGGGGCAAACGCCACTCCCGGGCGATCGTCTTGGCGCAGAGGGACTTACCCGTACCTTGAATTCCCGCTAACAGCACGCCTTTGGGGTTAGGAATCCCGTAGCGGCGAGCTTCCTCCGTAAAAGCGCTACTACGCACCTTGACCCACTGCTTGAGGTTTTCTAATCCTCCCACATTTTTCAGAGATTCTTTGGCGGTGAAGAATTCCAAAATCCCGGTTTGACGAATGCTGAGTTGCTTTTCCTCTAAAACCCTGTCAATATCAGTTTCATCCACCTGCTGCTTTGCCGCCAGGGCCAATGCCAACACGCGCTGAATGCGGGTACGACTGAGACCCTGACAAGCCTTGACCAGCATCTCCCGCGCCAAACCGGTGACTTTGAGCCGTGATGGCGCGACTAAATTAGAAATGAGGTAGTTGATTTCCCGCAGGTCAGGTAGGGGAAAATCAAGAGCGGTAATTTCTTCGCTCAATTCCGAAGGGATGGCGAGGGTGTGACTGGTGAGGATGACGGTGGCGCGCTTTTGGCGTCGCAGTTCCCGCGCTAGATTGCGTAATTCCCGAATCACTGGGGCGTTTTTGTCGGTTTGGGGGTTTTGGAGGATGGGATGCAAATCCCGCAGCACAAAGATGTTATTCTCTGCTGGCTCAGCGGTGGCAATTCGGTTGAGGGCAGTCATCACTGACCCCTTGGCGGCGCCGTTGTCATCCCAACCGCGAGCAATATCCCATATCAAAACCCGACGTGGCTGGCTTGACAAAACCGCCACTTTATGCAGCACTTCTTCTACGGGCTGCTCTTCGGCGGCTACCAAATACAGTAGGGGGTAACGCGCCCGCACCATCAAATCTAATCGCGCCACCAAGGCGGTATGAGGATCCGCCATCAGGCTCCGTGCATCACCCCCGTCTCCCTTCTCCCCACCTGGGAGAGGGGCTGGGGGTGAGGGGGGTGAGGGGGGCGGCGGCGGGAGGGGGTGATCCGTCATTAAATTAGCAATGGCGTTAGTAAAATAGTTATAGCATAACTTAACTGGTCATTTGTCCGAAGGTCATTTGTCCGAAGGTCATTTGACTGTAGGGGCTGTTCTTCATCAATATCGAGCCGAAACGATAAATCGCCAAGGACGCCGTGCCCTTACCAAATGACAAGTAAGTAGGGGCGATTCGCTTTCTCGCCCCTACCAAGTGACATATTACCACTTAGACGGAAGGGAGGGACTTGGTGGCTGAGTACCAGAAGATTGAATATCTCATCGGCAAAGATGGCAAGATTACGGAGCGGGTAATTGGTGCTACAGGCGGTAGCTGCATCGATACTACGGCGGGGATGGAAAAGGCGATAGGCGAGGTGGCGCACCGATCGCTTTTGCCGGAATACTATTCAGAGGAAGAAACCCTGGAAAGCAACACCCAACAATCCTTGGAGGAGAACTAGGGAGCAGGATGGAAACAAGACCGCTGAGCGAAGTTATGAGCCATATGGTGGCTAACGTGCCCGATCGACCGCTCGGAACGAACCGTCAGGACGCTACGCAGACCTCGCGGTTCGGCGCCACCCTCGCCATTGATTTTGGTAGTAGTAACACGACGATCGCCATCCTCAACCCCCACACCAATCTCCCGGAAACCGTCTCTCTTGGAGACATATCCCGCCGCTTCAAAATTGCCAAACTCAGCGGCGAAATCCGAGATGTACCAGTGGTCCCCAGCCTTGTATTTGTGGGTGTTGGGGGTGAGCTACTCCTGGGCAACCAGGTACGTTCTGCTGGATCGGGTCTTGCTCAACCCCAACGCTTGTTTACGGGTTTCAAACGGGAATTAGCCGCAGATTTTCAACCGCCACCGCGCCAAATCGATGGGGCTAACTACACGGCTGCATCGGTGTCAGAACTCTTCCTCAAAGGCATCTGGGAGCGCCTGCGTGCCTCTGGGGTGGATTCTTCCAGACTGATTTTTACTGTACCAGTGGGAGCTTTTGAGCGCTATCTCGACTGGTTTCGGGAAATTGGGATGAATCAATTTGGGGCGTCAGAAGTGCATTGTGTGGATGAATCTACCGCAGCGGCTCTCGGCTATGCGGTGCAAAGAGTTGGCTCTCTGGTGTTGGTGGTGGATTTTGGCGGGGGCACTCTCGACCTCAGCTTGATTCGCACTTCTTATCGTGCTGAGGAAATTGGTCACAGCAATCTCAAGCAAGTGCAAGCGGAGGTGTTGGCGAAGTCTGATGCTTATGTGGGGGGTATTGATGTTGATACTTGGATTGTGGAAGATTATTTACAGCAAATAGGTTCTAGCCGGGGTGAGGTGAAAGAGGGGGTATGGCATAATTTATTGGCAGTTGGGGAAAGGCTGAAAATGAAGCTTTCTCGCTCCCATGTGGCGAAAGAAAGCTGGGGTAATGATGATAATTTTCCGGCGGGGGAATTACAACTAACACGGGCTCGTTTAGAGCAGATTCTTGAGGAAAGGCAGCTTCTGCAACAGGTGCGCCAAGCTCTAGATGAGGTAATTTTAATTGCTGCGAATAAGGGGATTAGCAAAAATCAAATTGAACAAGTGATAATGGTGGGTGGTAGCTGTCTGATTCCGGCGGTGCAGCAGTTGGTTGTGTCGTATTTTGGCCGCTCGCGGGTGAAGGTGGATAAGGTATTTGAGGCAGCTTCCCACGGGGCTTTAGCCCTGACCCAGTTGCAGGGTTTGGATGATTATTTACACCACAGTTATGCGATCCGTCTCTGGGAACCTCAGTCTAAGAGTTATTCCTATTTTACGCTGTTTGAACGGGGTTGTAAGTACCCGCTCGATCGCCCTTCGCCCCTCACTTTACAAGCGGCGGTGGATGGTCAGCAGGAAATTCGCCTCGATATTGGCGAGTTGGCGCAGTTATCGGAAGCCGAGGTGACTTTTGATACCGCAGGGCGGATGACGAATTCTCGTCTATATGCGCGGCAGGAATACCGCTCTCTGGAAACTCATCGGCAGCAGGTTTGTGTGGCTTATTTAGAACCGCCAGGACAACCGGGCATTGACCGGGTATGGGTTTATTTTGAGGTGGACGATCGGCGGATGCTGTTGGTGACGGTGCGGGATTTGCTGACGGGAAAGGTGCTGCTGTACAAGCGGGCGATCGCTTCGCTCACCTAGGTCATTGTCGGTTGGGTTTCGTCGAATGGCGGACCCAACTGTACAGGCGAAGCATCCTCCCAGAAACCGGGTTTGGGTGAGAAACCCGGTTTCTTAAAGTTAAAAGCGATAGATTTTTGTGGTAGCTTCGCCCCTACAAACCTTTGGGGTGGATGTCACCGAGGGGGATAGCTTGGCGGGCTCCTGTGCATTCTGGGAGGTTGCCGGGAATGCCTAGTTGCCGCCAGTAAGCCAGGACGGCAAAGGCGATCGCTTCTTTGAAATCCCCGTTTAAACCCACTTCATCAGTGGTCATTACGGGCAGTTGCAGGGTGGTGGCTAGTCTCGATCGCAGGTAGAGGTTGCGACTGCCTCCCCCGCACAGCAAAACCTCATCAGGCATGGCGGGCAAAAATTTCTTGTATCCTAAAGCGATCGAAGCCACAGTGAATTCTGTGAGTGTGGCTAATAAGTCCGCATCTTTGAGATTCCATTCTCTAGCATCAATCAGACATTGCTGGAAATACTCCACCCCAAACAATTCTCTTCCGGTAGATTTGGGGGGTGGTTGGTGGAAAAATGGGTGTTGCAGCCATTGTTCTACTAATGGCGCGCAGGGTTGACCAGTGGCAGCCCATCTGCCGTCTTGGTCGTAGGTTTGCATCCCGTCGCTGAGGTGGTAGGAGGCTAAATCTAACAAAGCGTTACCTGGTCCAGTATCCCAGCCTTGGATTTTTTGGTGGCTATGGCTGGGTGGTAAATAAGTAACATTGCCGATACCGCCAAGATTTTGGATGCAGCGATGACGCTGGGGATGGGAAAGCAGACAAACATCGACTTTTGGGACGAGGGGGGCACCTTGACCACCAGCGGCGATATCGGCGGCGCGAAAGTTGCTCACGGTGGTGATGTTTGTCAGGTGGGCAATGAGGGATCCTCGTCCCAGTTGCAGGCTATAACCGAGGTGGTTGGTGGTGGTGTCGGGGGGTCGGTGGTAAACCGTTTGACCGTGGGAACCAATTAGGATGCTGTGCAGACCTGTCGGTGCGGCGTTTTCGTGGTCAGCTTGAATTCTGATGGCGGCGGCGGCGAAGGCGGCGGCGATCGCGTCATCCAGGCTCGCCAGTTCCGCCATTGACAAGGCATCCCCAGCACACAGTCCTAAAATCCGCTCTCGCAGTCCATCGGGATAAGGGTAGGTGTGCGCTGCCAGTAATTCCACCCTTAAATCCAATTCTCTGCCCGTAATTTCCACCAAGGCAGCATCGATACCATCCACTGAAGTCCCGCTGATCAACCCAATTACTCGCATCAGCTTCCCACTCCCGCTATCATCTTTATGGCTAGCTAATTTATATCATTAATAATTGAAAATTGACAATTGATAATTGACAATTTATAATTGAGAATTTACAATTTATAATTGATAGTTTATAGTTTATAGTCAATTCAAATAACAATGAGACAAGCCAGAGAACTGGCCCTCTATCCCCCAACCCCTTTCGACCAAAAAGGGAGAAAAGGGAGTAAGACGGGGAAGATGGGGAAGAGGGGGAGGGGTGGGAAGAGGGGGAAGA
>DVDU01000183.1 GCA_015296065.1 Oscillatoriaceae cyanobacterium M33_DOE_052
CCCTCCCCCTCTTCCCCCTCCTCCCCGTCACCCCGTCTCCCCGTCACCCCGTCTCCCCATCTCTGGAGTCCCCCCGTGAGGCCAGATCCGGATTGGGAAACGGGTTATTTTGGACTTTAATTTGACATTCTTATAGTAGCCCCTCTAGTCCCCACAAGGGTGAGAAAACCGGAAAGATTTTGGAAAATACACATCATCGAATTTGGAGCGGCATTTGGCTGCCAATCGGGTTGGCCTAAATATTACTTATAAAATTGCTGAAGCTGGAGACGCAAGAACTGGTGGCGGTTTAAGATTGAGAGCGAAAGGTAGCGGGATCAACATTGTTGGCCGCCGTCTCTTGCACTTCCTGGCTCAACATCGGGGGCGGTAAGTGCTGCAATTCCCAAACCTTCAACAGGATGAGATATTCATAAAAAGCCTGCAACGTACACCAGGCCAAGCCAGCTTTGCCATCGAGAAAACCTCCCAGCAGAAAGTACATATAGACAAATCGCACCACTGGGCGAAAAGGCAACCGGAGGGAAAGGTCTTTGAGGGCCCGTCTTCTTTCCACCTCCGATCGCCCAAACAACAACTCCTGCCAAGATACTGACCCAGACTCAAGCTGGCGGATAGTTTCCGCCGCCTCATCACTGGAATAGCGATTGTGCTTTTCCAGCCAGCGACTCAAACCCTTGCTGCAAGTGTAATGAGGATAGGTTTCCTTGAGAAAGCCCGTAGGTCCGTTACAGATTTCCCGCTCCGTATGACCGTAGTCGCCAAACCACACCTTACCCTTGCGAAACAGGCGCATTTGGTAGCGGGGATACTGGGTGCTGCGTCGGATCCACTGGTTCATAAACATCACCCGCTCCGCCACATAGTAGCCAACGCAGCCCTCAGCTGCCCCGGTGGGGGGGGATTTGATCACTTCCAGGCATTCTTGAAATAGCTCTGGCGTCATCCGTTCGTCCGCCTCCAAGATGTACACCCATTCATGCTTGGTGGGGACCGATTCTAGCATCCAGCTTCTCTGTTTGCCATGACTTTCAAAGCGATGCTGTACCACCTGCACTCCCATACTGCGGGCGATTTCCACCGTGCGATCGGAGCTGAACGAATCCACCACAATAATGTCATCAGACAACAGCGCCGACTCGATACAGGCGGCAATATCAATTTCTTCGTTATACGTGAGGATGTAAATCGAGAACATGGAGGCGTTACCCGGAATGCGAGTTTGACTAAAAATGTAGAGACGCCTAACCCTGGGGCTCACTAAGCGGGAGACTTTTGGCACCAGCTCAACGATCGCGGTGGGGGGGCAAAAAAGCGTAGTTGCCCCTACCGCCCTTTGCGGCGACCGCCCCCCTCCATCCCTAAAGTTTTAAACCCAGTCCAGCCGATGATGCTGTAGCCAATTGCCAGGAGCAAACTGCTAATACCAGTTTGCGCGGCTGCCTTGGCGGTTCTCAGTTTGGCTTGATTTTCCGCTTGGTCCCGGCGTCCCCGAATTTCATTCAATCGAGCGTCTTTCAGAGCATCCAAATTCAATTTATCTTTCACCAGCTTTTCCACATCTGCTGGCTTCTTCTGGGATTCTTGGACGATTTCTTTTAGCACTGGTGGCACTTGGGCACTGCTGAGAAACTGCTCTAGGCGTTCCTTATCTGCCAGCAACTGCTGAATTTGCTCTTTGACCTGGGTTTGCTCCCGTTCAATAGCCGCTTTTGCCTCATTGCTTTGTAGCTGGGCGAGCAGGGTGGTTTCCGCCACACTGGCTTCCTGGCGCACCCGCTGCAGGGTCTCAGACCGCAACAGCCGCACGTTGTTCAGGTGTAGGGGTAGGGCCAGCAGAAACACCAACCCCAAAACTGTTGCCAGCAATAAAGACCAGAAACGGATATCTAGGATGGGGCTGCGGCTAGGTTTGAGGGAGCCGGTGGCCCCCTCTATCCAAAACCCAGCGAATAGCAGGGCCAAACCCACCAAGGGGATAACTCCCCGATCGACTATTTGAGTGATGTACCCTAGCAGCCACTCCTTTTCCGATATTTGGGGCGGAATCGCCAGCACAATATAATCCACTAGGGACGAGACGATTAAAAGCACTCCTACTAATTTGAGAGTGGTAGGTGCAAGAGCAGAAGATTCATTCATCGGTTTAAAGGAAATCTAGGTGATTGTGACGAGTTATCTGCAGGCAATTTCAGTCTGTGGCAGTATATCTCAAGCCAGATCTGAGCCCGCCATGATATTTCTAGTTTACAAGGGTAGGCTTGGGTTATCTGGTGGTTCGGGCTTTTTCCCCCTATACCACTGAGCGAGACGCGCTTTTGAAACCCCCAAGTAATAGCCCAAAATCATATACTGGTTAATGGCGGTAGTTTTCACTACCCCCAAAGCCTGCCAGCGGCGCGCCGAAGTCACCACCGGTGCGGGGGCTATGCCCATCAATCCTAAGCGGCGCAACCTTAGTACCAACTCAAAGTCTTCCATAATTGGCAGTTCGCGGAAGCCTCCGAGCTGCCAAAATACTGAAGCTGGCAGAAAAATCGCTTGGTCCCCGTAGGGCATGGCCAAGAGGCGCGATCGCCAGTTTACTCCTTTTTCCACCAGACGCAGCCCCCACCCTGGAGCATCAATTTTTAACTCAAAGGCTCCAGCCACCACCCCTGCAGTCGCCAGGGTTTGTCGCACCAGCACATCAAATCGATCGGGCAAGCGCGTATCTGCATGGAGAAATAACAAAACATCCCCAGCCGCTACCTTCGCCCCCGCGTTCATCTGGCAAGCTCTTCCCCCTGCAGACCCAATCACCTTCGCTCCACCAGATGAAGCTATCTCCATCGTAGCGTCTCTACTGCCGCCGTCAACCACGATGATTTCCACCAGAGTGTCCCGACCACTCTTTTTTACCTGAGATATTGTCTCTTTGATTATGGCCGCCTCATTCAGAGTCGGCACTACTATCGAAATCAAGTTGGTGGATTCCCCAATTAGACACCTGCTCACAGAAATTTGGTTCTACAAACCCGATTTCTTCCCTTAAAGGGCTCACTGTCAACCGCCACAAGTCCTCTGGCCGATCGATATCTCCCAGCTCTGGCAGCAGTTGCCAGTCATAGCCGAAAAAATTAGCTTTGTCAATAGTTTGTTGTAAAACTTTACTCGTACTCCAACTGATGCCAGTAAACAACTCCGGCAAGAAGCGACGCAGACCAATAGTATAGTAACCACCGTCCAGTGCCGGACCGAGAACTAGGAGGGGAGAACGATCGTTCCCCCCCACTCGCAGCCGTTGAAATAGCTCGGCGATCAGGTCAGGTCCCAAGTCTGGGCAATCGGTGCCAGCGATCGCCACCCGCTCCATCCCCTCCCCAAACGCCGCCGCAAACGCCCGCGCCATCCGCTCCCCCAAATCCCCCTCCCCCTGGGAGCGATATACTACATCCTCCCCCAGCCACTGCCGCATCAACTCCTCATTTCCCCCAGCAAACCAAACCTCCAGAGACACACTCCAGCTCAACTCCGAGCCAGCAGCCAAGACGCGCTGCAGCATCCGCTCTGTGAGCCGCCGATGCAACCGCGCCGCACCTTCCGCTCCCAAGGCAGGAATTAGCCTAGTTTTAGCCTTCCCCGGTTCAGGATAGCGAGTAAAAATGATCAGTAGCTCCATTGATAATTGATAATTGATAATTGATAATTGATAATTATTAACCAGTTTCGCATCAGTCTTGATGGTACGATAGGATGGCGCGATGGTCGAAGAAATCCTAAAATCCCCAGCAACGACCATCCGGAAGTCACAGCTCCGGGCACTGTAGAATTAGGGACACGGCAGACCTTTGTCATTTGTCCTTTGTCACTTGTCCTAGGCTTGTAGTTGGGCTTCAGCCCACAGGAGTTTGGGCTAAAGCCCAACTACAAACCCTTTCTGACCAATGACCAATGACCAATGACCAATGACCAATGACGAAACCCATGTTTTTATTGTCGTGGCGGTTTTTTGTTTATGCGTCAAATATGGCACGTCGGAAAAACTGTACTGGGCATGCTTCTGCGCCATCCTGTCACCGGGACCAGCATTATTCCCCGGCTTCCCGATGGCCGAATTGTCCTGGTGCGTCGCCGTGATAACGGTCTTTGGGCTTTACCGGGGGGGATGGTGGACTGGGGGGAGGACATCCCCACCACCGTGCGGCGGGAATTAACAGAAGAAACCGGTTTGGAGTTAGTCCAGTTGGGCAGGTTGGTGGGGGTCTATTCTGCTGCGGAGCGCGACCCGAGAGTTCACTCGATTTGCGTGGTGGTAGAAGCCCAAGTACAAGGCAAGCTCCAGGTGGTAGATACCCTGGAAATTATCGAAGCTAAGGATTTTTTGCCCTCGGAGCTGCCCCTAGAGCAGCTATCTCACGACCACGGGCAGCAATTGAAAGATTATTTAAACGGGATGACAACCATAGCTTAATCTCGCCATGACAATTGACAATTATCAATTATCAATTGTCAATTATCAATTATCAATGGAATCAAAACGTAGAATGCCTCTACCAGTAAGCAATTCTCGCATCAAGCTCTCCAGTGGGCAAATATTTTGGCGGGAAGTGGGATCTGGACCCCATATTATTTTTTTACATGGTTCTTGGACTGACAGCTCAGATTGGTTGCCGGTGATGGACACTTTAAGCCATGAGTACCATTGTCTAGCACCAGACTTACTGGGCTTTGGCGAGTCGGACCAGCCGGAAACTCACTACTCCATTTCTCTGGAAGTGGAATGTTTGGCGGAATATCTCAAGGCTCTTTCTTTGCAAGAGGTGTATTTGGTGGCTCGTGACCTTGGGGCCTGGGTGGCCACCAGTTATGCTCTGAAGCACCCGGAGGCGGTGCGGGGTTTGGTGCTGCTGGCTCCCTATGGTGTGGAGATCAAAGCGGGACATAATGCGAGTAAGGGGAAACAAGGTAGCTGGTTGGCGCAAAATGCTTTGTTGGTGCGGCGGTTACTCCTGTTGTTGTATCCTCTGGCGAAACTGCTGGGTTGCCACAGAACGATCGACCGGTTGCTTCTCAGGCTCGAAAGGCTCCTATCATCAGGGGTCGCCCGTCAGATATTGTTCGATCGCCGCCGCGCCGAAATTGAGGCGGAGTTGCTCCATGACCGCTTCGACTGGTTGAAAACACAGGTCTTGGTTCTCCAAGGAGAAACCGACCCCCCCAAAGTAGTGGCATTATGTAGCGCCTATGCCCAACTCAGCCCCCAAGTGGAAGTGCGGATCGTTCCTGGCAATAGTGAGGACATCAGTGCCACCACTGAAAGTATCGCCCTCCAAATTAAGGAGTTTGTCATTAGTCATTAGTCCTTTGTCCTTTGATAAATGACCAGTCATTTGTCAATTATCAATTGACAATTGACAATTATCAATTATCAATTGTCAATTGTCAATTGTCCCATGACTAGGGACAAACCCCAAAAAATGAGATGTGGGTCCAGGTGAGCCAGAACGGCCATTTCGGGGCTCTGGGCTTGAAGATATGCCCAAAGTGCTTGGCGATCGCCGCCGGTGAAGACTACCCGACTGTGGGGAAACTGCTGCCACCAAGCCTGGATAAAATCCCGCAGTCCGGCTAGGACTGTATAAATGACGCCGCTGTGAATCGCTCCTGGGGTGTCACGGGCCCAGCGCTGTGGCAGAGGAAAGGCAACACCGGCTTTCGGTTCGGGCAACTCCACTAATGGGAGAGCAGCGGTTTTTTCGCGTAGAGACCGGAGCTGTAAGCCCAAACCGGGCACGATCGCGCCCCCCACCAGCCGCCCAGAAGCGTCCCCGCCAGTGAAGGTCAAGGCAGTTCCCGCATCCACTACCAGCACTGGCCATCCCCACCGGTTTCCGGCTCCCAACAAAGCCAAGGCGCGGTCAACCCCCAAGGTGGGATAGGTTCCTGCCAAGGGCACTTCCCTAGTGGTGATGACTTTGGCGTATTGGTATTGCTGCCATAGCTGTAACTGGCTCTTGACCGGTGAGGCAATGTAAAGCTCTGGGTGATTTGCCAAACTTGGTAATCCCTCGATTCCAGGCGGCCAGAGGTCCGGGGCAAACCCTCCCGCCATCAACCGCTCTGCTACAGAGTCGCTCAGGTGTGGTGTGTCCCAAGTAGCTGCTAAACTGCGGTGGTGGAACCAGCCCCAGTGGAGTCGGGAATTACCGATCGCCAACGCCAGCCCGTCCATTGATAATTGATAATTGATAATTGATAATTGATAATTGTTTTTTTCCATTTGTGCAGTAAGATAAACCAATGGAGCCACAGACTCACAGATGGCTCAGTGGCTCCATTGGTGCATCCCCTGATCCACACAGGCACGATCGTCTATTGTATCCCCCTATGGTCAGGATTTTAGAGTTTTTTATCAAAAAAATAAACCATATTAATTTCAGGGAAAAATTATGCCCAAATTTTCCCCATTTAAGTCAGGGAAAATTAACACTTCTGGTCTCCCGGCTGGGCTTGGCATAATTTAAAGATTTTCTAAAGACAAAAATTTCAATAGATTTAGAGGTAAAATGGTATTAGGTAGGAAAAAATTGGCGCCAGAATCGATTGCCCATAAAGAAAACTGGGTCAGAAACCAAGATTAATAACGCTATTTCTGCCCTCAAGGCAAAATCATCCACTTATCTGAAGATACCTGTTTTATGCGCGTCAGGTTCTTTCCTAGAGACAATTCTTCAGTAACCCGGTTTCTGTGGAAGTAGGGCCAAAACTGAATTCTCTCGGTTAGAGCTTCAGTGGTGGGGAAAACTGGCAAGGGAAGGTTGGTATGATAGCAACCCGTCAAAACCTGTTAGCCACAGCCGCTGGGATGACAGAATGGCTAGGCTGGGCAGGAACACAATTTGGGTTAAACATCGAATTGCTTTCCTCATTACTGCTGGCAGTAGCTGGCAGTGGCATGTTATTCCTGGGGTTCTATTGGCGCAAACAAGGCGGCGACGTGATGGGAGGGCAGGGTCTGTCCTCTCTTGAGGCGAGGGCAACAGGTGACGGCGGAGCTAACCCGACACCTGACGGTGTGAAGATTTCGATCTGGGTGGTGTCAATCTGTGCTTTGTTGACCCTGACAAGCGCCCCTGCAATTGCTGATACCGCAGAAGTGTTTTGCCTGTGGCGCCCCAATTACTGGGGTATAAGTGCGCTGAAGACGATCGCTGCCACTGTTGGCCTCTACCTCTTCAAACGATTGTTGGTCTATTGTACAGACATCCTGACTATCCGCAATCTCTATGAATCACAAGCTACGGCAGATGGACTGCAATTGAGCGGGCGAACTGGTGAGCCTTTGACCAGCTCAGGGGGGAGCCGGGGAGACTGGGAGACTGGGAGACGGGGAGGAGGGGGAGGAGGGGGAGGGGTGGGAAGAGGGGGAAGATGGGGAAGATTACTCCCCACCCTCCCCACACTCCCCACACTCCCCACACTCCCCCCGGTCCCCCAGTCCCCTGGGCCAGAAGTCCCCTCTCCACCGGGCAAAGAACCTCCTACTGAGAGGGAATTCATAACCCTGCTGAGTAACTGTACCCATATTATCGCCCGGTTTGATGCTCAGATGCGCCACGTCTATGTCAACCGGGCAGTAGAAGTAGCAACGGGTCTGCCTGCCAGTGCTTTCATCGGCAAAACTAATCGCGATTTGGGAATGCCACTAGCGCTAAACCAACTGTGGGAATCGGCTCTGCAGCAAGTCTTCGAGACGGGGGAGGATCATGTGATTTGTTTTGATTTTCCCACGGACACAGGATATCAGCGGTATGAATCCTACATTGTGCCGGAAATGAGCGATCGTGGGGTCGTGGAATTTGCCTTGGTGGTCAGCCGCAAGCTGAATATCGAGCCGGAGCCGGAAATTACTTGGTTACAGCAGCATGAGGATTTAGAGCATCGCCTCGAGGAAGCATTGGGGGAGTTGGGGTTGGCTTTAAATCAGCTACAGCTACTGCAATTTTGCCTCGATAGCTTCGCTGACCTAGCGGTTCGGGCTGGTGAGGCAATTTTCTGGGTTCAATCTGATGGGGGCTTATTCTACGTTAATGAGGCGGCTTGCCAGAGTCTCGGTTATAGCCGTGGCGAACTCCTCTCGATGAAAGTAGAAGACATCGAGCCGAGTTTATCTGCGGCTCTGGACGCCCAGCCAAAAAATCACCAGTTCCAGAAAAGGGAAAGCTATCACCGGCGCAAGGACGGGACAATATTTCCGGTGGAAATAGCGATCAACTATCTGGAGTGGGAAGGAAAAGAATATCAATGCGTTTTTGTGCGCAATATCGCCGATCGCAAAGATGCTCAAGAACAACTCTTGCGCATCCGCAAAGCGGTGGAAAGCTCCAGTGACGCTATTTCTATTACTGACGTAACTGGGAAATCAATTTATCACAACCCGGCTTTTGTGGAAAGGTTCGGCTATGGGGTCGAGGAACTCAACGCCGCTGGTGGTGTCTTATCCCTCTATGCAGAACTAACCGTGGCGCAAGCCATATTCCAGACCCTAGTCAAGGGTCAATCCTGGGTGGGGGAAGTGCTAATGCGGAATCAGCAAGGCGCGCAATTACACAATTTCTTGCGCGCGGACGCCATCCGCGATGACCAAAATAAGATTGTGGGACAGGTGCGGATCTACACGGATATCATGGCGCGCAAACAGGTGGAAGAAGCTCTGCAATACCGCCTGGAAATGGAAGAGCTGGTGGCCAATATCTCTACGGATTTCCTGAAAGTAGGGGCAAAAGGATGTTCGTCCCTACCGGGGGAAATGGATTACCAGTTTAACCGGGCATTGCAAGAAATCGGTACTTTTGCGGAAGTTGACCGGAGTTACATTTTTGTGTTTGACGGCAACAAGGTCAACAATACCCATGAGTGGTGTCGCCCGGGGATTTCCCCCCAAATCCACAATTACCAAAATATTATTCTGGAGGAGTCTCAACCCTGGTTTGCGGCGAAAATCAGCCGGTTTGAGGTGATTCACATTCCCCAGGTGGCGCAGTTGCCTCCTGTTGCGACCCTGGAAAGGGAGTTATTCCAGTCTCAAGATATCTTATCCCTGCTGGCGGTGCCGATGGTGTATGCTGGCGAGTTGGTGGGATTTCTCGGTTTCGATGCGGTGCGATCGGAGCGCAACTGGACGGAAGCGGATATCAAGCTGCTGGGTTTGGTGGCAGAAATTTTCGTCAATGCTTTGCAACGCTGTCGCGCTGAGCAGGAACTGGCCCAACGGGCAAAAGAGCTGGAACGCTCTAATGCGGAACTGGAAAATTTCGCTTATATTGCCTCTCACGACTTGCAAGAGCCTCTGCGCACGATTACTAATTTCGCCCAGTTACTTTTCTTGCGCTATCAGGGGAAACTGGATGGGAAAGCGGACCGCTATATTGGTTTCATTGTCCAGGGGTGTAGTCGGATGCAGCAACTGATTGAGGATTTGCTGGACTATGCCCGGGTGGATAAGGGGGGCCGCAAGTTTACCCCCACTGACTGCGATCGGGTCTTGGATCGGGCTTTAGCTAATCTTAATGCGGGACTGGAGACCACTGGTGCGGTGGTGCAACGCGAAGCGCTCCCCGTAGTTATGGGGGATGAGCCGCAATTAGTGGATTTGTTTCAGAATTTAATTGCCAATGCGCTGAAGTTCCACGGCTCGGAGCCGCCACGAGTGGATATTTGGGCGGAGAAAAGGGATGGTGAGTGGCTCTTTGGGGTGCGCGATCGGGGGATCGGGATTGAACCGAGGTTTTTCGATCGCATTTTCGTCATTTTCCAGCGTCTTCACTCACTCGATGATTATCCCGGCACTGGTATCGGCTTGGCTATCTGCAAAAAAATCGTCGAACGCCACGGCGGTCGCATTTGGGTGGAGTCGGAACTGGGCAATGGTTGCGTTTTTTATTTTACTATTCCCTTTTAATAATTGATAATTGATAATTAATAATTGATAATTGAATAATTAATAATTATTAATTATCAAAATTGTCAATTGTTAATTGTTAATTGTTAATTGTTAATTTAATTATTTCTAATAAATACCATAAAAAAATAATACACCCTAATGTCTGTTAAGATATGTAAAAATGAAACCAATAAACAAGATAGTTTGTAAACCAGGAGACAGATAATGGTAGCGACGCCAGAAATCACCACAGCTCGATTAACGGTGGCAACGGCTGAGATTGCGGCGGACACGAGGACGATTCGCTCCCTGGACTGGGATCGCAGTCGCTTTGATATCGAATTTGGCCTGCAAAACGGTACTACCTATAACTCGTTTGTGATTCAGGGGGAAAAAACCGCCCTGGTGGATACGTCTCACGCTAAATTTCGGTCGTTATACCTGGAAACCCTGCGTAACACCATTGACCCAGCCACGATCGACTATCTGATTATCAGCCACACGGAGCCGGACCATAGCGGTTTAGTAGGGGAAATTTTGGATATGGCGCCCGAGGTGACGGTAGTAGGGTCAAAAGTGGCGATTCAATTTCTGGAAGGATTCCTGCACAGACCGTTTAACCGCTTACAGGTAAAATCGGGGGAGACTCTGGATTTGGGTAATGGCCATGTGATTGAATTCGTTTCGGCGCCTAACCTGCATTGGCCGGACACGATTTTAAGCTACGATCGTCTTACCCACACTCTGTTCACTTGCGATGTGTTCGGGATGCACTACTGTTCTGATAGCACCTATGATGACAATTTGAGCGCGATCGAGGCTGACTATCACTTCTATTACGAGTGCCTGATGGCTCCTAATGCCCGCTCGGTTCTCAGCGCCCTGAAAAGGATGGAAACTTTGGGAGATATCACCACGATCGCCACCGGTCACGGGCCGCTACTGCGCTACCACGTGGAGGAACTCACGGGACGCTATGAAAAGTGGAGCCAAGCCCAAGCGAAGGCGGAAACTGCGGTGGCGGTGTTTTATTTCTCAGATTACGGCTACAGCGATCGTCTCTCCCAAGCCATCGCCCTCGGTATCACCAAAACCGGCGTGGCTGTGGAAATGATGGATTTAAAATCTGCTGATATCCACGAAGTCCGCGCCCTCGCCAGCACCGCCGCTGGTATCGTCATTGGTGCCCCCCCGATTTCTGGACCTGGTGCCGAAGCCGCCGAAACCGCCATCAGCACAATCCTCGCCACGGTGAGCGATAAGCAAGTGGTGGGCTTATGTGAATCTGGCGGCGGTAATGACCTGTCGGTTTATCCCTTGCAAGTCAAATTCAAAGAAGTAGGACTGAAGCAAGGTTTCCCCTCAATTTTGATTAAAGAAACCCCGAACGAAGCCACTTATAAACTCTGTGAAGAATCTGGCACGGATATGGGGCAAATGCTTGGTCTCAAAAAAGCCATCAAGCAGATGAAATCCCTGGACAGCGAATTGGATAAAGCCTTGGGACGGATCAGTGGTGGTTTGTATATCATCACGGCGAAAAAAGGGGAAGTGGCTAGCGCGATGTTGGCTTCTTGGGTCGCCCAAGCCAGTTTCGAGCCTTTGGGTCTGACGATCGCGGTGGCGAAAGACCGGGCGATCGAAGCGCTGATGCAAGTGGGAGATACATTCGTCCTTAATGTCCTGGCTGAGGATAATTATCAGGCGCTGATGAAACATTTCCTGAAACGCTTCCCCCCCGGAGCCGATCGCTTTGCTGGCATCAAAACCCAAACCGCCAGCAACGGTTCCCCCATCCTCGCCGAGTCCGTCGCCTATCTGGAGTGCGAAGTCATCACCCGCATGGAATTGACCGACCACCACGTTGTCTATGCCAGCGTCAACAGCGGTCGTGTCAGTGACCCCGACGCTCGCCCCGCGATTCACCACCGCAAAGTCGGTAATCACTATTGATAATTGATAATTGATAATTGATAATTGATGATTGATGATTGTCAATTATCAATTATCAATTGGACAAATGACAAAGGACTCTTGGACAAATGACAGAAAACATTAAACCCCGCGACGTGCAAATCCTCCAAATTGGCCCTGATACCAAGGTGCTACGTTCTCGGACTTGGGACCGGCTGAAATTTGAGGTAGAGTATTCCCTGCAACGGGGAACTACGGCGAATTCATACCTGATTGAATCGGAAAAAACTGCCCTGATTGACCCACCAGGGGAGTCTTTCACCCAGAATTACTTAGAGTCTTTACAGGCGCGTTTTGACTTAAGCCAGCTAACTTATGTAATTTTAGGACATTTTAATGCTAACCGAGGCGCCACAATGAAAGCGCTCATGGATTTAGCACCTCATCTCACTTTTGTCTGCTCAAATCCGGCGGCTCTTGCCCTGCGTGATTACTTTCCCGATCAGGAATTAAACATTGCTGTGGTGCGGGGTGAAGATACTCTAGACTTGGGTGAGGGGCACCAGTTGGTAATGACTACCACGCCGACGCCCCGATGGCCCGACGGGATGATTACATACGATACTAAAACTCAAATTCTGTTTACAGATAAGTTTTTTGGGGCTCACGTTTGCGGCGACCAGGTGTTTGATGAGGGTTGGTCTATTTACAGGGAAGACCGGCAATTTTATTATGATTCCTTGCACGCTGCCCAAGCGAAACAAGTGCTGGCACTTTTGGAGAAAATTGGTGATTTACCGGTGAGTTTTTATGCGCCCGGTCATGGACCGCTAGCGCGCTATGGAATGCGGGAAATTACGGCGGCTTATCGGGAGTGGAGCGAAAAGCAAAAATCTGCTGATGTGAATGTGGCTTTGATTTATGCGTCGGCTTATGGTAATACGGCAACGGTGGCGCAAGCTATTGCTAAAGGGTTGACCAAATCCGGGGTAGCGGTGGAGTCGATTAACTGCGAAGTCGCGGAACCAACGGAAATTCAGGCGGCGGTAGAGAAATGCGATGGGTTTATTATTGGTTCTCCCACCCTCGGCGGACATGCTCCTACGCAAATTCAAACGGCTTTAGGGATTATTTTAAATACGGCTTCTAAAAATAAGTTGGCGGGGGTTTTTGGTTCCTATGGCTGGAGTGGGGAAGCGATCGATATGCTGGAGGGCAAGTTAAAAGATGCTGGTTATAAGTTTGGGTTTGAGCCGATGCGGGTGAAGTTTACCCCCACGGATGCGGTAATTCAAGAGTGTGAAGAGGCGGCGATCGACTACGCCCAAACGCTGAAAAAATCCCAGAAACTGCGGGCCGCTGCCAACCCTCAAGGCGTCACCACTTCCTTGGGGAGCGATCGTACCGCCCAAGCAATGGGCCGCGTGGTCGGTTCCCTCTGTATCGTCGCCGCTCGTCGAGGAGAGATTCAAAGTGGGATGCTCGCCTCCTGGGTATCTCAAGCCACCTTCACCCCCCCCGGTATCACCGTAGCCGTGGCGAAAGACCGAGCGATGGAATCTCTCAGTTACACTGGCGATAAATTCGTGTTGAATATTTTGGCGGAAGGCAAACAACTGCGGAAGCACTTTATGAAGCGTTTTGCCCCCGGAGAAGACCGCTTCGCCGGTTTAGCCACGGAAGAAGCCCAAAATGGTTGCCTCATCCTCACCGATGCTTTGGCTTATTTGGAGTGTGTCGTCCAAAACCGAATGGACTGCGGCGACCACTGGGTGGTTTACGCCACAGTCCATAACGGCAAAGTCCTTAATCCCGATGGCGTTACCGCTGTTCATTACCGCAAAACTGGCAGTTATTATTAATTTTGTCAATTGATAATTGATAATTGATAATTATCAATTATCAATTATCAATTATCAATTATCTGTGTTGGCCAGGGGTGCGGGGGTAATTTGGGCCCGCAGGTTGTTGATGGCGGTGACATACCAAGGGTCGTCTTTGGTGGCCACTGTTTGGGGGGTGAGGGCGGAGTTGGGGTTAATGGTGATATCGGGAGTGATGCCTTTATGGCTGATATCGGTGCCGTTGGGGGTGTAGTAGTGGGCGATCGTCACCGCTAAACCAGAACCGTCGGAGAGCCCATGAACTGACTGCACCAAGGCTTTACCAAAGGTTTGGGTGCCGATAATGGTGGCGCGAGCGTTGTCTTTGAGGGCTCCGGCGAGAATTTCGCTGGCACTGGCGGAGTTGCCATCTACGAGGACGGCTAAGGGCATCTTAAATACTGGGGGGGCAAAGGCAATGCCTGGTTGGGGTTCGGCTTTAAACTCGATGCTGTCTCCTTGTCGGTCCACGGTACTGACGATCGTGCCGCCATCGAGCCACATTTTGGCGATTTCCACGCTAGCGTAGAGCAAGCCGCCGGGATTGCCCCGCAGGTCGAGGACGAATGCCTGAGCCCCTTTGGCACTGAGGTCGCCAATGGCTCGGAGCATCTGCTCGGGAGCATGGGAGCTGAACTCATCTAGTTGGATATAGCCGACTTTGGTGGCGCCTTCCTCTTTGAGGCTATAGTGAACTGCTGCCACCTCTATCCTCGCCCGGGTCAGGTTCACATCAAATTCCTCTTGACCCATCCGGGAGATTCGCAGTTTGACGCTGGTGCCCAGTGGACCGCGGATTAATTTTGATGCCTCTTCCACCTTCATTCCTGTGGTCAGGCGATCGTCAATCGCCACAATCTCATCTCCCGCCTCCAGTTGCGCCGCCGCCGCCGGAGAATTTTCTATTGGTTCTACCACCACCAGGCGCTGGTTTTCATTCACTCCCAGCTTAATCCCCACCCCAGACAGTTCGCCTGCGGTTTTGCTCGTCAGGGTCTGGTACTGTTCTGGGTCTAAGAATCGCGTGTAAGGGTCATCTAACTTAGATAGAGCTTCCCGTACTGCCGCATAAGCAGCAGCAGGAGAACTGTAATCCCTACTGAGGAGGTCAGTTCTTACTGCTTGCCAATCTACTTTATTAAAATCGCCATCCACATAATCCCGGTTGACGATTTGCCAGACTTCATCCACGATCGCTTTCGGGCTGTCTTCCAGGGTAGGGGCGAGCTGTGCTGCCGAACCTACAGCGGGCGGAGGCCCAGCATTCACCGCCTCTAGCAGGATGCCAATATGTCCGATACTAGCCAAGGCTCCGGTGAAAAGGGCTTTTTGGATTACCCGGAGGAGTTGCGTTTCCTTACCGGAGGCAAAGGGCGGGGTTTTCTTGCCGGAAGTGGGGAGGTGGTTTTGATACTGATTCATTTCAGTTAGGGCGCTATCGAGGTGGACTCCCCCGTAGGGAAGCGGGCACAGAAGCCTTCCCCTACAGGGCTAATATCGATGACGGTTGCGGGCACTACCTCTTAGAGCCACGGCATTGCATATCCGTGCTGATGCTCTGGTCTTGAGGTGGTGTTGGGGAAAAACTCCCCTGGGGGAAAAATACTCAAATCTGCTAGCCGGAGGCATCAAATGTCCCGGATAAATCAGACTTCAACGGCTAAGTCGGGGTTTCCGGCAGGGAGGAGAAACTGGTGTTATGTAAGGGCTGTAGGGGCGAAGCATCGCGGGCTCAATATCTGGGTAAAACCGATAACCTGTTGGCCGCGATGCTTCGCCCCTGACCGGAAGCCCCTACGATTGTTGTTCCTAGTGTAGCTAAAATAAATGGGAGTGGAATCATCTTCATCAGCTTTAACGATCGTGAAATCAACAGGAGCAACAGGATCGAGAGATTGGGGGTTGTGGGCTAACTTGGGCGCTGTGGCGGTGGCCCTGGCATCTGTGGTGGCGTTGCAGTGGCCTGGGCAGCGGACCGGGGGGGTTAATCTGCTCAACCCCACAGCGGCGGAACAGCAGGAAGCGCTGCAACTGGGTTTGGTGGCGCGATCGCCCACCCTCGGCTTCGACAACCTCATCGCCAACTGGGCATTCCTCAGATTCGTCCTCTACTTCGGCGATGAAGAAGCTCGCAACCAAACCAACAGCTACGAACTCAACTACCAATACTTTGACCTACTCACCAAACGAGACCCCCTTTTCACCCAAGCCTATCTCTTTATCTCCACCGCCGTTTCCTTCAACCAAGGCAAGCCAGAAAAAGCCATTGAACTGATGGACCGGGGCACCAGCGCCCTTTCCCCCCAAATCGACCCCCAAGCCTACCTCCTCTGGCGTTACAAAGGCATCGACCAACTACTCCTCCTCGGCGATGTCCCCGGTTCCATCTACTCGCACCAAAAAGCCGCCGAATGGGTGCAAGGCACCCCCGACCAAGATTTTGCACCCCTTTACCAACAAACCGCCGAATTTCTTCAGAAAAACCCCGATAGCAAACCCGTGCGCATTTGGGCTTGGAGCGATGTTTATTACAACGCCGTGGATAAAAAGGTGCAACAGCGCGCCGAAGCCGAACTTTTGAAACTCGGTGCCACCAAAAGGGTCAATGACAACGGCCAAGTTATCTTTACTTTCCCCACCTCGGGCAACCCTAATTAAAATTAGGTTCGTAGTAGGGCTTCAGCCCTCATTCTTCGGTTCGTAGTAGGGCTTCAGCCCTCTTAAAAGGGTTGTGGTATTGGCTTCAGCCCAAAATCTATTTCTTCCACTTTCATAGGAGCTGCTAAATGTTGGAAACCATATGCAACAAAGAAACAAACATAAACAGCCCGGTTCCAAATGGCCTAAATTACTGATCAGAATTATTTTAATCATTCTCCCAAGTCTGATTTTCTTCCTGGGGGGTTGGTTATTCTTCATTGATTGGGCGCAGTTGCAGAGTTATGCCAACAGACCAGTAGATGCTATTTTAGTATTGGGAGGTAGTATTCGCCGGGAAATTTATGTAGCTAAAATCGCTAACCCATCTCCCCAAATTCCCATTATCATTTCCGGCGGTTCCCCAGACCCCTGTATTTTCCTAATTTTTCAGCGGGAAGGAACCTCGATGCAGCAAGTTTGGTTGGAAAAATGCGCTAAATCCACAGTTGATAATTTCTATTTTTCCTTGCCCATTCTCCAGCAGTGGGGAGTAAAAAGGCTAAAAGTCATTACCTCGCCTACGCATCTCCCTAGAGCCAAATGGATTGGGCAAATTCTGGCAGCATCTCATCAGATTTGGATAGATATGGAAACTGTGGAAGAGTCGGGAATTCCCGGTAATAGAGAATCTTGGCTAAAAACGCTGTCTGGTATCAGTCACTCTTTGATTTTAGCCACGATCGGGCAATTTTCCTCACCGCATCCCTGCACTAACTTGATGAAACTGGCGGATGTAGATATCCCAGATTGGCGCCAGCGGGGATTTAAGTGCGAACGTCAAGGTAATATTAATTAAGAATGCGACTTGTCATTTGGGGAAGAAACCGGGTTTCTGCGGAGAATCTTGTCAATTATCAATTATCAATTATCAATTATCAATTGTGACCAAAAGGAGAATTAGATATGAGTAGGCTCTCAATTAAACGCCTGTTGGTAGCCAGCATCTTGTTTCTGTGCCTGATGTGGTGGGCACCTACAGCATCAGCAAGACATCTTTTTTTGGGGGTGCAAGATATCCCCAACCCTCTACACCAAAGCGTGAAGGTGACAGATGGGGCGCAAATGCTGTTGACGACAACCGAAACCGAGTTAAACCAGATGATTTCCCAGCTAGAGGGGAAAACTGGGGTGAAAATGGGGGTGGTGACAATATCGACGGCGACGCCGACAACGCCAAGACAGTTGGCGGTGGAACTGTTCCACTACTGGGGGATGGGAGATAATGATATTCTGCTGTTAATTGCGGCACAAGAGCGCCGCCTAGAGGTGGCAACTGGTGCAAAATTGCGGCAGCGGCTGCCAGAGGAGAGTTTGGGGGAGATGCTGACGGCGGCGGTCACGCCGAAGTTGGCGAGGGGAGATAATGATGAGGGGGTACTGGCGGCAACGGCGGCGGTGGTAGATAGTTTGGGGTCGGATTTGGCGTGGTTTGAATCTGAGGCGGCTTTCGGTTTCACTCACCAGAGGGCGCCCCTGGGGAAAAATTTGCCAAAACTGCTGCTGTGGCTGGGTTTGGTAGCTGGTTTAGTGGCGGTGTTCTGGCGCCGGAGGGCTACAAAATCGCGATTAATTCGCGGTTAATCTCACTTGCGCCTTGTGCCTTGTGCCTTGTGCCTTGTCCCTTGTCACTTGTCACTTGGTACGGGCACGGCATCATAAATATTTGGGTTTAATGATAAATCTTAATGATGCCGTGCCCCTAAAGTCACTTGTCCCTTTTCACTTGTATGAACAAACAAAAGACAAAGGACAAAGGACAAAGGACTAATGACAAATGACCAAGGACAAATAACCAGATTTAATGTTACTTGCGGCTGGTGCCTACGGGCTCCTGGAAGGGGGACAAATCGGCTGAACCCAAGGGTGGCATGTCCCCATTCATCACCACACCGTTAGCGCGGGAAGCGGTGGCGTTGGGCATTTCCTGAGTAGCCACTGGCTCTGGGGTTGCCACTGGGGCTGGGGGCGCCTCGGCGAGGGGGGTTGTGGGGGTGTCTTGTTTGTGTTGGGCTGGTGCGGGTTTGCTGTCTTGGATTTTCGGTTTAGCCAAGAGTTTGTAACTGATAAAGATAAAGGCAAGAGCTACCAAGAGGTAGGGGCTATACACGAGGAGGTAGATGCTGAGCTTGAGCAGGGTGATGCTAAAGTCGGTGACGGAATCTAGGGCGCTGTTCCAGGTTTGCTTGAGCTGGGTTTCTAGGGGGATTTCGGGCTGGGGCTCTTGGGATGCTGGGGGTGCTTCTAGCTCTAGGGAGATGGTGGAGTAGGCTACTTGTTGCTGCAAGTATTTGACTTGGGCATCGAGGCGCTCGATCGCCTCACGAATTTGTCCGAGCTGCTGCGCTGCATCCATCATATCTTTGACAGAGCCGGAGCGATCCATAATCCGCAAAACTAATTCTTCTTGTCGCCGCAGGTTGCGCAGGCGGGCATCATTATCTACTAATTGCTCCGACACATCTTGAGCCGTCAGAGAACGATGCAGCACGGTGCCCAGGTTGGCGAGGGCGTTTACTGTGGCTTCTAGGCGTTCTTGGGGAACGCGAATTTCCATTAAGGCGCTGTGAGAAAGGGTAGCGGTTGGTGGCTTGCGGTCTTGGAAGGAAATCAAATCGGCTTGCGATTGTTTGATGACTTCAGAAATGGCTTGAATGCTATCATCAATGGAATCTACTTTTACTGATAGTTCTGCCCTTTTGATCAGTTGGGGTTGGGCTCTGGGGATGTCGGTGTTGAGAAAAGCCATTGGCTCGCCTGTGGTGCGCATCAAGTCTCCCTGGGGCGCTGGCATAGACTGTGGTGGCGCTGGCGGGCTGATGACAGCATTTTCTCCTCCTGGGGACATATTTGTGGCTTTTTGGACATAGCTGCAACTCGGTAAGACGATCGGGGAGAGCAACAGCAAAGTCAGAGGAATTAAATTCCTTCTGCGGCTGGTGGAGGGTTGATGATGGTTGGGGTTAACCGAGTTCTGGCTAGACATATTTTTGCAGTTAGATTTGTTTGTGTAAAACTTTAGCGCTTTGTCCGGAGCAGTTATACTCCTGCTGAGAAATTCCACTGCTCCGGTGTTTGCCCGGAAAATCGTGTGGTTTTGGCAGTTTTTCTGCCACTGGTTCAGCCTCCGGTGATCCCACTTCTGGTCAGCCCGCTAAGGCTGATGCAGAGGTAGGGGTGTGGTGCCCAACCCCCTACGTCGATTGGCCAAATTAGACCACTGAGCGACAACAAGGGAGGGGCATATGGGGGCTCACGATTCTGGCTGTAGGGCACAATTAAGCAGGGGGATGAAGTGTTCCTTCAGCTCGTACTGGGTAGCCTCGGAAGCTGACGGCACAATGGTTTTGGCCAGTTCCAGGGCAGCCGCGTAGTCTCCGGCGGTGGCGCGGGCAAAGGCGATCGCCTTGAGCGCCTCGTTTTTGGTTTGCGCCGATGCAATTCCGGCCACAAACTGCTCCGCCCTCTGGTGATCCCCCGCCTCCACAAAACCGGCAGCTACTTTCACCAAAGCTAGCTCTTGCCAGTATTGATTTTTGATTTTATCAGCCACTTGCACGCTAGCGTCAAATGCGCCCGCCCCTGCTAGCTCACCCGCCAAAGGCGCCAGGAGGGAAGCATCATCCTCTTCTTTCAGGGTTAAAATGATTTGCAGGGCTTTGTCAAAGCGTTTGGCGGCGATGTAGGCGCTGGCGATATCAGCTTTGGCGGCGGCTTGGTGTACAGGTTCGGTAATGGCTTCTGCTACGGGCAGCAGCAGATCCAGTTGTAGGACGGTGGCAGCCTTTGCGATTTCCTTAACTGCTGCACCTTTATAGTAATTGTCACTGATTTGTCCCACCAGCCCCACGGCATCCCGAAATGGACCATTTGCCGCCATTGCCCCGGCGATCCCCGCTAAGGCTCTGGATTTGTCTATATCATCGGTAATGGTTTGTGCCAAGTCAATGGCGGCGGCGGTATCCTTGGCGGTGGCGCGTTCGATCGCGATATCCGCTCTGGCAACATTTTCGCTAAAATCATTCAAGCTATCAGCAGCCGCCACAGCCGCCGCAAAGGTTTGCGCCGCTGGCTCTGAATTGCCAGCCAAGGCGTAAAAGCGGGCAATTCTCGCGAGTAATTTGGCTTTCGCCGCCCGATCGTTCTCATCGAGTTTCCCCACCAACTGCATCGCCGCTTCAAAATTCCCCGCCGCTGCCATTTTCCCGGCGATATCTATTACTGTCTCGTTTTTCGTCCAGTAATCTTCGATCTTGTCGATGAGGGCGATCGCCTGTTCCCAATCCCCCGCCTCCCCATAAGCCAGAACCACTTCCCGCCACTGAGCCGATTGGTAATTCATCAGCTCTGTTAATGAACTCGTCACCGAGGGGTGAATTCCCGCCGGTCCCACAGTCACATAGCAAGACACCGGAATCCCCCGCAATTTTGGCTCATTTGGGGAGCTTAACCCCGACTCCGCCTGACATCCGAGCAAAACCACCAACCCCAGAGCCGTACCCAGGCGCGATCGCCACCACATTTTCATCCTCAACCCCTAAATATCCCGCATCAAATTAACCAACATCATAGATGCAACTAACCCCCCAGATGTTTCTTAACAAACTCCGCCCCCCGCTTCATCATATCATCAAAAAATCTATTTTTTTCCCTCTTGAGGTTCCCCAGTTATCGGCAAGTAAATATTTTCCGCCAACACCACGCTTGCATGGGCAACAGCCAACTTTTTCTTCATGCGAAAAAACTCCGTTTTCCCCTTAAATCCCGGATGATTATGCCTCAGCAAATCAATGATTGAGCTAGAATTTATCTGGCATAATAGCAGGGAAATTGCACAGCCAAAATTATGCCATTTATTTCGCCAAAGTGATAAGAGCCCCTATGGGTGCCGATGTCAAGGGAAAAATTATCACCAATCACAGAGCCTAGGCAGCCAAATCGATGCCAGATATGATATAATTGTGCTTAGTCCCTTGTCCCTTGGGAAGAAACCGGGTTTCTGAAACCAAATCCTTGTACTTAGCCAAGAAATTGATGCAAGAAACCCGGTTTCTAGGGATGCAAAAACCACGGTTTTTGTGGGACAAAGGACAAACGAGAAATGACCAAGGACAAATAAACCATGAAACGCATCGTCTTAATTGCTGGATTTGAAACCTTCAACGCGGACTTATACCGCCAAGCCGCTAAGGTGGTGAATTTTCGATGTCCTGAATTAGAATTGCAGGTATTTACCGACCAGGATATCGCCACCAACCCCACCAGGGTAGAAACTGCGCTAGTTAGTGCTGATGTCTTCTTCGCCAGTTTGCTATTTGACTATGAACAAGTGATGTGGTTGAGAGCCAAAGTGCAACAAATCCCCATCCGTCTCGTGTTTGAGTCCGCCTTAGAACTAATGGCCCTCACCAAATTGGGTAAATTTGTCATTGGCGACCAACCCAAAGGAATGCCTAAACCCATCCAGTTCATTCTGAGCAAATTTTCCAGCGGACGGGAAGAAGACAAACTGGCGGGATATATTAGCTTCCTGAAAACCGGGCCAAAACTGCTGAAATTTATCCCGATCGGCAAAGTTCAAGACCTGCGCAACTGGCTGATAATTTACGGCTACTGGAACGCCGGAGGTAGCGACAACGTAGCCGCCATGTGTTGGCATCTCGGCGAAACATACCTAGGGCTAAAAGTGGGCGACATCCCGCCCCCCATAGAAACCCCCAACATGGGATTACTTCACCCCGACTTTGACGGCTATTTTACCTCACCCCGAGACTACTGGCAATGGTATCAAACCCATCACCCCGTCACCGCCAATAACCCAATTATTGGCATTCTCCTGTACCGCAAACACGTCATCAGCAAACAACCCTACATTCCCCAACTAATTCGCCACTTTGAAGTCGCCGGTTTAATCCCCCTCCCCATCTTCATCAACGGCGTCGAAGGACACGTAGCCGTCCGAGACTGGATGACTACTAATGAAGAACAAAACCAACGCCAACAAGGCCAAATTGCCACCCCATCTTTATCACCAGAAGCCATCGCCGTAGATGCCATTGTTTCTACCATTGGTTTTCCCTTAGTCGGCGGTCCCGCCGGTTCAATGGAAGGCGGTAGGCGAGTAGAAGTTGCCCAACGCATTCTCACCGCCAAAAACGTCCCTTATATTGTGGCTGCACCTTTATTAATCCAAGATATTCACTCCTGGACTCGTCAAGGAATCGGCGGTTTACAAAGCGTAGTTTTGTATGCTCTTCCCGAACTAGATGGCGCCATAGATACCATCCCCCTGGGTGGTTTAGTGGGAGAAGATATCTATTTAATCCCCGAACGAGTAAAACGCCTCACGGGAAGGATAAAAAATTGGCTGCAACTGCGCCAAACTACCCCATCTCAACGCCGCATCGCCATCATTTTATATGGCTTTCCGCCGGGATATGGTGCTACCGGTACAGCCGCTTTATTAGATGTGCCCCGCAGTTTGTTAAAATTATTGCAAACCATGCAGGCGCAGGGTTATAATGTGGGAGAATTACCCACAAATGGCGAAGAAATCATCCGCCAAGTCAAAACCGCAGATGAGATTGTTTCCCTTTCAATGGCCAAAAGTAATCAAACCGGTTTACCGGGAGCTAGCACACCGGTAAAAACCCTAGAAAAATGGTTAGGATACCTGCTCACTACCCGCATAGAAAAACAATGGGGCGACCTGAGCAAAACCGGAATTAAAACCTATGGCGATGACTACCACATCGGCGGCGTTTGGTTTGGCAATGTGTGGGTGGGAGTGCAACCGCCATTAGGCATTAATGGCGACCCTATGCGGTTGATGTTTGAGCGGGATATGACCCCTCATCCCCAGTATGCTGCTTTCTACAAATGGCTGCAAAACGAATTTCAACCCCACGCGGTGGTTCACTTTGGGATGCACGGGACAGTAGAATGGTTGCCCGGTTCGCCTTTAGGGAATACCGGCTATTCTTGGTCAGATATCCTGCTGGGAGATTTGCCCAATCTCTACATTTATGCTGCAAATAATCCCTCGGAATCGATTTTAGCCAAACGGCGAGGTTACGGCGTGCTGATTTCTCACAATGTACCACCTTATGGACGGGCGGGTTTGTATAAAGAACTAATCGCACTGCGGGATTTAATTGCCGAATACCGAGAAGACCCCCAGAAAAATGCTGCCCTGCGGGAGGGGATTTGCCAAAAAATTGTTGATACTGGTTTAGATGCTGATTGCCATTTTGACGAAGCGAGAAAACTGGGGATTGAGTTTACCCCGGCAAATGCCAGGATGTTTAGCAAAGAAGCGCTGAATCAGTATTTTATCAAAATTTACGACTATTTGCAAGTAGTAGAACAACGCTTGTTTTCATCGGGGTTACACGTTTTGGGTTCATCACCCACGGCGGAGGTGTTAAAGTCTTATTTGGATGCTTATTTTGACCGAGAGTTTCCCCTAGAGGTGGTGGAGAGTATCGCGAACCGCAACGGTAATGGGGAAATGGTGCAAAAAGCTGTTAATAATATTGTGGGTGAACGCGGGGCGGAAGTGCTACAAGTGGCGGATTTGCTACAGCAAACTCCTGATGAAATTACCAATCTGTTGCGGGGTTTGAATGGGGAATATATCCCCCCGGCGCCGGGAGGTGATTTGCTCCGGGATGGTCCGGGTGCTTTGCCCACGGGTCGGAATATTCACGCTTTAGACCCTTATCGGATGCCGTCACCGGCGGCGTATCTGCGGGGGCAAGAAATTGCCCGCAAAATTATCGCGGAACACTTGCAGGAAACAGGGAAATATCCCGAAACGGTGGCGGTGTTGCTGTGGGGTTTGGATGCGATTAAAACTAAGGGGGAATCTCTGGGAATTCTGCTAGAATTGGTGGGGGCGGAACCTCTGAAAGAGGGGACGGGGCGGATTGTCCGCTATGAGTTGAAGCCTTTAGAGGCGGTGGGACACCCGCGCATTGATGTGCTGGCGAATTTGTCGGGGATTTTCCGGGATAGTTTTGGTAATATTATTGAGTTGTTGGATGATTTGTTTGCTCGATCGGCTGCTGCGGATGAACCGGTGGAGCAGAATTTTATCCGCAAGCATGCTTTGGAGTTGCAGGCGCAAGGGGTGGAAAATGTGACGGCGCGATTGTTTTCTAACCCGGCGGGGGATTTTGGTTCTTTGGTGAACGATCGCGTGGTCGATGGTAGCTGGGAGTCTGGGAATGAGTTGGCGGATACCTGGCAAAGTCGCAATGCTTTTAGTTTTGGACGGAAGGATAAAGGGACAGCGCGTCCCGAGGTGTTATCGCAACTGTTGCAAACGAGCGATCGCATCGTCCAAGAAATCGACTCCGTAGAATACGGACTCACCGACATCCAAGAATATTATGCCAACACCGGCGCCCTCAAACGCGCCGCCGAAAAACGCAGCGGCAAAAAAGTCACCGCCAACTTTGTGGAAAGTTTCTCCAAAGACACCACCCCCCGCAAACTAGAAGACCTCCTGCGCTTAGAATACCGCACCAAACTACTCAACCCCAAATGGGCCGAAGCAATGGCATCCCAAGGCTCCGGCGGTGCCTATGAAATCTCCCAACGCATGACCGCATTAATAGGTTGGGGAGGGACAGTAGATTTCCAAGAATCATGGGTATATGACCAAGCCGCCGAAACCTACGCTTTCGACCCAGAAATGGCCGCCAAACTCCGCGCCAACAACCCCGAAGCCTTCCGCAATATTGTGGGGCGGATGCTCGAAGCCAACGGGCGCGGTTTCTGGCACCCAGACAAAGACAAATTAGAGCAACTACGTGCCCTTTACGATATGATAGATGAAGACATCGAAGGTGTAAAAGGTTAACCCAAAAATCGGGTTTCTTAATCTGCAGTAGGGTGGGCAGTGCCAAAACTAAGAATTCTTCCCTGGCAGGAGCAATATTTTTGGCACTGCCCACCCTACAAACTCCGTCCCCTGTTTCTCTGCTCAAATCAATAAATCACATGATATGACAATTTACTGGCATCAGTTTTTTTCTTAGATAGCCGCGCTCCTAACAGCAATTTCCAAGCAGCGGGAGAAAACAAAGCCGGAAAAGCAAATTCTAAACCATTGATAATTCTGCCCTGTTTAAACGCTACCATCACCCAATGCAGCTTCACATAATCGCGAATCGCCCCTAGAGAGGGAATTTTAGCGCGGTGTTTCTGATTGACCAGAGGATAAATCTTTTCTTTAATATAGATATTCGTAGCTAACCGCTTTTCTAGAGAAAACTTTTGATTATAAGAATCCGGCCAAATCGTGCGGTAAGCAAGGCACTGGTTGATAAAAATAGCATCGCCAAACTGAGCAATTTTTACCCAAGAATCAATATCATCACAGTTTGTATCCAAACTAGAATCCCAGCCACCAGAGCTTAAAAAAGCATCGCGGCGGAATGCCACTTGCGCCGGAGTACCAAAGGGCAATAACTCCAGCAGCATCCCGTAGTGAATATCTTCTTGAGAAATGTAAAAAGCATTACCTGGACCCACTTGGCGAGTGCGGCGGAGTTCCACTTCGTTGGTATCCACTTGAGCCGCTTGGCAAGAACAAATAACCGCTTCAGGACGGGAGGCTAATACCCGCGATATCTCCTCAATGCAATTTGGTGCCAGATAATCATCATCATCCAGGGGCTTGATCCAATCCCCCGTGGCCAAATTCACCCCTGCATTCACCGTTTCCGCATGACCCAAATTGCGTGAGTTGCGGTGGTAAACCACTTTGTCCCCCAAACTGCGCACATATTCATCCGTACCATCACGGGAGCAATCATCTACTACCACAACTTCGCAATTTACGGTTTGTGCCAGAGCCGAATCAATTGCTCGCTTTAACACCGATAAGCGATTATACGTAGTGATGACTATGGTAAATTTCATACGCACCTCCGATAGATGGATCGATGGCTAACGCCGCCCCCTGAAGGGGTTCGGCTAATCATATTCCTACATAACCGTTCCCAAATATCATATCAGCTCAGAGGAACCCATAGGTTTGTAGTTGGGCTTCAGCCCTCCGAGGGTTGTGGTATTGGCTTCAGCCCTCCGGGTTCGTAGTAGGGCTTCAGCCCTCTAGCTCAAATGAACCTTTTTTTGGGCTAAAGCCCAACTACAAACCTTTTTTTGGGCTGAAGCCCAACTACAAACCTTTTTTTGGGCTGAAGCCCAACTACAAACCTTTTTTTGGGCTAGAGCCCTACTACTAACTTTGTAAAACTGCCGTGGAGTCCGTAGGGGATATGATGTTTCAGGTGCAAGCGGGCCACTGGTTCTCGGTTTAAGTCCGTTGCATCCAAAATCACCAAATCAGAGCGGTCATGGGCAGCATCATACATCAAAACCAGTAACCAGCCGTCATCTTCTGCATTACCGCCGGGACGAGGTACAAACAAGGGTTCCCCAAGGAAACCGCGAGGTGCAGCACTCCAAATTTGCTGTTTTCCGGTAGTTAAATCCAATTTTAACAAGGTTTGTAGGGGTGCATTGCCCGTTGGTTGCGCCGCCGCTCCGATGTACAGATACCGATAAGGACGCCCCACCATTTCAGGATGGAGAGTGGGAAACTCTACACACCGTTGATCTATCACCTCATGCTCGGTCTGTTTTGTGGTCAAATTTAACCGAAACCGCCATAACGCACCAGGGACACCATTCTCGAAATCTATCTCCCGAAAGTCCACATCGGGGTCAATGGTAGTGAAAGAATCGTAAGCCACGGAATCGATAAAGACCTCATCTCCTGCTTCCCAAGCATTAGCGTGGTGGAAGATAAAGCATGTTTCTGCTTCCAGAATCTGCACCTGGTCTTGGCCATTTCGGGGAATGAGGATAATTTTGCTCTGTTGTTTGGGATTAAACTGCAAACATTGCCCTGCACTGCGCAATCCTAACAAGAATTGCAAGGGGTTGAAAATCACGGGATTTTGGACAAAGATGCAGTAGTTGGGGGTAATTGCCATATCGTGCAGGAAGGCAAAACCGGGCACGGAATGGGTATGCTTTCGTAATAGTTGCCCCGCTGGGTTGAATTCGGAAATTGTAATCTTGCTGGTTGGTCCGGTTTTGACGGAAAAATTCACTAAACAGGGCTCGCCGCCATCCATTGCGCAGTGAGGGTCAATGCGGGGATGCGCTGACCAAGCATCTCCGGGTTTTAATAAGCCGTCGAGGTAGTCAGGGCCAATGGTTTCTAGGGTGTATGGGTCGAGGCGATAGGGTTCGGCTCCTTCCCACATGGCCAGCAGCTTATCGCCCCAATAGATAATATTAGTATTGGCGATGTTTTTGATTTTGGTGTTAAAGATATTGGCGAGGAAACCGCCCGGTTTTTGGGTGCCAAAGACGCCGCGATAAAGGGGTTTTCCGGCTTTTTGTTCGGCGACAAATCCGGCGGTGCGGATATGGCGATTACTGAAGTGGGCGCGCCCATCAGCAAATGATATTTTGACAATCATGCCATCGCCATCAAAGGGGTGATGCACTGAGTAGCCGTTGATGTCTAGCAAACCGGGGCCGTTGCGGAAAAAGGTGCCCTGTAGTTCGGGGGGGATTTGGCCTTCGATGTCGTCAATCCAGTAATCATGTTCGTCATATAGGGATTGATGGCCTTTTGCCCAATCACTGAGGCTGTATGTGGGGGTTAAATTGGGTTGGGCAATTAGGGTTGAGCTGTCTTTGATGGGCATTATTTTCGGTTTTTGTGTTGTTAATTGTTGGTTTTTGCTGGACTTCGATCGCATCTTCCCAGGCGGAATCTTCATCAGCTTGGGCGATAACTATGTGGTCAATTTCTGCTTCTGATAAATTTGGCCAAGCGGGGCGATCGTTCTTACTGTTCATACTCGCCATACTGCTGGTTATGCAGTTATTGTTGTTTAAACCGGAAACATCGTTTTCACGCTTCTACTGTAATGGTTTCAGGAGCTGATTTAGCGTTCTCCTCTATGGGAGTATTGGCGGCGGGGAGCCAGCGGAGCAGGGGTAATGGCAAAAGGGTGCTGAGGTTGGATATGGTGACAAGCAGCCAGAGATTGTCAAAATTGGTTTCCGTCACTCCGAGGAAGTGGGTGAGGAGGGCTCCGAGTTCGTGAGAGGCGATCGCCGCTAAATTCATCACGGACATCAGCAAGGCAAATAAGGTGGCTTCTACTCCGGCGGGACAGAGGCGAGCGGCGAGGACCAGCACGGGCATATAGGCGATTTGGCCCATTACGGTTAGTACAATGCTGTCGCCGAGGCTGAACCACCGATCGTCTATACCCAAAGAGCGGTTAGCGTGGGTGACAAGCAGCAAAGTGGTCATCCCCAAAACCGCCGAAATGACCATCGACCAGCCAAAAATCCGGCGGAACGGCACACCTTTAAAAAAGCGCTGAAACAGCCAGATGCCAACCAGGGAGGCGATGCTGGTGAATAGGCGCACTCGTCCGAGGAATTCTGGGGGAAATCCCAGCTCATTAGTGGTGAAGAAGAAAAAGGCAGAGTCAGAACTGGGGGTGGCTTGCCAGAGGAAGAGGAACAGGGTGGGGAAGAGGATGGCTTTTTGGCCGATCGCGCCGCGCAGTTGCTGCAATTGCCCCTTAACTCCCGCCAAACCAGAGTCACTTACCGTCATCGGTTCCTCAGCAATGAGCCACGCCACCGCCGACACCAGGGGGGGGAAACAAGCCGTAATCAAAAACACCGTTTGCGTCGAGAAATTTTCCAGCAGAGAACCGCTGAAATAGGCGGTTAACAGACTTCCCACCGCTGACGCCCCCCAGCAGAGAGATTGCAAGGACCCGGCATTACTCTGAGATTCTCGCCTAGCGCGTTCCACCACCAGGGAATCAGCAATAACATCGCTCACCGCCACCGACAGGGAAGACACCAGCATCACCGCCGCCGCCTTAGAGCCGCTATCTACCAGGGTTGCCATACTCACCCAAGCCGCTCCCCCCAAAATTCCAGAGATAAATATATAGGAGCGGCGGCGGTAGCCAAATAGGGGCAAACCATCAGACATGAAGCCCCACAATGGTTTTACCACCCAAGGCAAAGCAGCCAAACCCGTCAAGGCTGCCATTTCCGCCGGACTTAAACCCAGTTCATCTTTGAGAAAGAAGCTCACCGAGAGGCGAGCCAAGCCCAAAATCCCTTGGACAAAGTAAACCAGGAGGATGGCGACCAGTTCGGGGGTGGGCTCATTCCCGAACAGGAGTTTTTCTGTCAAGGATTGTTTCCACCTGGCGGCATTACCGGGAAATATCAGCATTTGATAGCAAAATTTATTTACATTTCTCAATATTTTATAGCATATCTTTACTTTTGGGACATAACCCGGTAGAGGTCCCCTGGCTAAAACCGAGTTTCAGGGTCCCTTTACCCCTGATCGGGAGGGTCAAGAAACCTTCTGACCAAAATTTTTTTCCAGGATATGAAGATTTATTAAAGAAACCCAGTTTATGGGATGACCAACGCATAATTTGTCCCACCTGCTCCCAATAGCTATGTAGAGGCACTCGATCGGGCGGGGTTAGTCAGGGTGAAGCCGAACACCCGATGGCTAACGCCGACCCTTGACGGGGTTCGCCCCTAACATCTAGTTGAAGGAATCGCGATGATGGCGGCAATCACAAAACTATCAATGGCGGCTATATCCACTAGAGTTATCGCCCTAGTAAGTCTAAGACCTCTCCCGGTTAATACTAGAGAGACTAGCCAATCGGGGTAGCAGACTTCTACGCAGCGGCGTTGCACAGATATCGATCTGAAATCGAACGCAAATGCGATCGCATCAATCGAATCAATCGAAAGGAGCAAAGACCATGATCGAAATCAATTTTGGGACCTTAGACAGTGACAATATTGGCGGCACTTCCAGTCAAGATATCATTCTAGCATTAAACGGGAATGATACAGTAATCGGGTTGGAAGCCGATGACTTTCTGAATGGTAATCAGGATGACGATATCCTGTTTGGCGGACCCGGCAACGATACCCTGCATGGCGGAAAAGGAAGCGATCGCCTCTTAGGCGGTGCGGATAACGATCGACTCTACGGCGACTTAGGAAACGATACCCTCGACGGGGAAAACGGCAACGACGAACTTTTCGGACTTGATGGAAACGATATCCTCCTTGGCGGACTGGGAACCGATATCCTCTTTGGCAACCAAGGAGATGATACGATTGACGGCGGTGAAGAAAATGATACCGTTCGCGGAGGCAAAGACAACGATATCATTTTTGGTGCTGATGGCAACGACGTTCTTTATGGCGACCTCGGCGTGAATACCTTAAACGGGGGTGCCGGATTCGATATTTTCGTCATCCGCAAACAAAGTAATGAGACGATCGCCCAAATTATCATTGAAGATTTTGTTGCAGGCGAAGATTTAATCGGTCTAGATGACGAACTCGTTTTTGACGATTTAGATATCCAAGATGGAACCGGGGAGAATGGTGGGAACACCCTCATCGTCGAACGCGCCACCGGACAAGTTTTGGCGATCGTCCTCGGCGTGGAAAGTCGCACCCTTACCCGCGAAACCTTCACCACTTCTCTCAACTCTCTAACCACAGCGCCACCAGTCCCCACTCCCTTAACAGAGCCAACCACAACCGATGACACCAACAACGATAATTTTGTCCCCCAAGTTCCTAATCTAATCGGCAATACTGGTGGCAATACTGGTGGCAATACTGGTGGCGAGATAACTAACAGCGCCCCCACAGATATTGCTTTGTCCAGCAGCAGCATCGAAGAAAACAGCGCTAATGGCACGGTTGTGGGCAACCTTTCTACCACTGACGCCGATGCCAACGATACTCATACCTATGCTTTAGCGAACAACGCGGGTGGACGCTTTGCTATTAGCGACAACCAACTGCAAGTAGCCGATGGCACTCTGTTAGACTTCGAGACAACAACAAGCCATGACGTCACCGTTCGCACTACCGACTCCGGCGGGGAAAGTTTTGAGAAAACTCTTACTATTCAAGTCAGCGATGTTGACGAAACGCCAGGGAATGCA
>DVDU01000286.1 GCA_015296065.1 Oscillatoriaceae cyanobacterium M33_DOE_052
CCTGAATTTTTTATACTTTACGTATTGCTCCAGGTGGACGTTGGTGGCGGCTAAAACCCGGACGTCCACCGTAACCGTCCCGTCGCTTCCCAGCTTGTGTATCTCCCTCTCCTGCAGTAGGCTCTCGGAAAATAGAGTAGTTACCATGTCGCAAGCGGCACATCAGAGGAAAAAAACGCCTGTTGCAAGCTACTTTAAAGGTAGTGTGAGCGAACAAATGCCCATAAATCTGAAAGGGCCAGATAGGACCTGTCAATATATTTGGTTTTGGGCATGCCAAAGAACCCAGTCTCCTGGTAAAAACTAGGGTTCGCGAACACATTTAATTTGGGGTGGCAGCTAATAGATTAAGCCACTTGAAGCTTGATTTCACCTGCCCATTGCAAGATCATTGGACGAATATCCAAGTTTTGGTGACTGACCCATGCATCAGTATGCAAACACATACTGGCGGCAAAAACCCTGAAATACCAGGTCATAGAACTCCTGATCTTGCCCCTGCGCTCAAGCAGATAATCTTCTTTAAGCCGCTTAAAGTACCTTTCTACAGTGGTGCGGCGTTTGTAACGTATATTCCACTGAGGGGTATTGCGGGGAATGCGAGTAAAATAGCGCAAATTATCTTGTTCACGGGTATAAAAAACCCTGCCATACTTCGAGTCCGAGCAAGGATTATCGCATTTAACGTTCCACTTTTTACGAGTCATAGGGCAGCGCCACTTGTGCCTTTGGCGGTCTTTGCAGTAGCCGTGGTAAGCCATGATGTGACCGGAAGGGCATACAGGCAAGCCATTCTTGGTAAAGGTGAATTCACCGTCACAAGAAATATTGCCGGCGTTCCGTTTGTTCAGATCGATCACAGCGCTAATGTCATAATGGTGCAATAGCTCATAAATAGCATAAGCATCATGGGCTGAATCCAAGAGACATTCTTCGAACTTAAATTCCGGGTACAGGTGCATCAAGTCGAAGAATGAAAGGACAAAGGCGACACTGTCATGTCGCTCAGCCTTATGGAAGAGTAAATGTACCGGTAGGTCGTAAGGGCTATCGGCTGCCGAGAACGCGTAAAGGCCGCGTCCGTAATAATACTCTTCACGGTAGCTATCCCAGCCCCATGAAGCGTCTGGATCACTGTAACGGCGTGGACACAGGCAGTTAAAGACACCCTGCTTTCTGCAGGCGCAAGTCATTTTTCCGTACCGGCTGGCACCGGTACGGACGGAAGTTCCATCACCGGCAACACGGAGATGTTCAATATCCCCCAGAAGGCCCAGTTTAGCGGAAGGCACTACAAAACATTCTTTAAAAATCCGCTGCAAGAGGTCATGGGGACGAGTTGTAAATCGCGGTGAACGTGTTAAAAAGCGGTCTACCAAACGTTTTACAATGCCCGGTTTACGGATTGGCGACTTCTCCCCTTTTTTCTTGCCCTTCTTAGGTTTACGCCTACGTTTGCGAGCCTTTTTAGAAAGATGGGGAGAATCAGCCAACCATAGGCGCTTCATAAAATCGTAAAAAGTACCTACTCCCGGAACACTTTCAGGAGAAAATCCGCTTAAAATTGCCCAGAAAGGGAACGCCTTTAGCTCCTTGACCCAATCATCCACGGAATTACAATGAGTCATTTCCATTAAGAATAGAGAGCGAAACATATCGACGGGATCACGGGCGGGAGCACCGCAGCGAAAAGAGTAACGAAAACGGATGATGTTTGATACTTCGGTCAAGTCGGTATACCAAACCCTTGTTAACTCTCGATGGTAAAGTAATACTGTACCAACGTAGCCTTTTTCGATGTAATGAAGCTTGATTTGTTCGGTTAGGAACTCTTTGAATTCCTGGTGTGAACGAGAAGCTTTTAACAAAATAACCACCACCAGAATCGTTAGTAGGCAAAAAATGCCTCCATCGCGATTGTGGGGGCGATCCAAGTTTGTCAAGCCAACATATGTTCTATTTGAAATCATTGGAGGGAAAAACAAAAATGGCCCAAGGCAAAGCCTTGAACCATAATGCTTTCGGATTTCCGAGAGCCTACATAGATATCGAGGAGGTAGGAAAATGAAAAAAAGAGGGTTAAGCCTATTTTTTGTATTGACTCTGTTCTGCCTGCTGCTGGGGCAGGGGGCTTTCGCCCCGGCGTCGCAGGCGGCGGACATCAAGGTCATAATCAACGGCAATCAACTGACGGCTGACGTTGCCCCCTATATCCAGGACGAAAGGATGATGGTGCCCTTCCGCGCCCTGTTCGAGGCATTGGGCGCCAAGGTGGGCTGGGATGACGTCAACCAGGTTGTGACCGGCAGCAGGGGCGGCAAAGAGATCAAGCTGACCATTGACAGCAAGACCGCCTACGTGGACGGCAGGCCGGTGGAGCTGGATGTGCCGGCCGCCGTCACCGGTGACCGGACGTTCGTTCCCCTGCGCTTCGTGGCTGAGTCGCTGGGGGCTGAGGTGGGCTGGGACGAAGCCGGCCAGACCGTCAAGGTTTCCCTGGGCGCCGATGCGGGTGCCGCCG
>DVDU01000128.1 GCA_015296065.1 Oscillatoriaceae cyanobacterium M33_DOE_052
ACCTGGAGTGAAAACCATTTGGCGGGGTCTGCAACGACTCCATGATATCTCTACCACTTGGCTACTACTTTATCAAAGTGACATCTCAACTGTCAAGGCTAATGATGTTAAGAAAGATGTGAGTAAGGCATAGGTCCCCCCGGGGGGTAATTAGTGAATTGTTTCTAGGGAACGCGGTGCTGGATTAAAATCCTAATATGAATATGAAGTATTTGCGCGGATTCTCCCTTCTGGGGTTTTGGGGGCCGTGGGGAGAATGGGATCTCGTTGATGCGGGACTCCCCCGCCGTTGCAAAGAACGCTTGACCACGGGGATTGATCAAAACCAGGGTGAGTTTGACCTACTCCCACCAGCGCTGCGGAGAAACTTGATGAAAAAAATTCTGGTAATTGAGGACGAAAATCCGGTATTGACAAATATTATCGAAATTTTGGAATCTGGGGGGTTTCAAGCCATTGGGGCCGATAATGGCCAGCAAGGGGTGCAAAAGGCATTGGAACACCTTCCGGATCTGATTTTGTGCGATATTATGATGCCGGTGATGGATGGTCACGGGGTGTTGGCACAACTACGAGCCCAGCCAACGACGGCGATGATTCCGTTCGTGTTTTTGACGGCGAAGGCGGACAAAAACGATATGCGCGAGGGGATGAATTTGGGAGCAGATGACTATATCACCAAGCCATTTCGGCGCAAAGAGCTGCTCGAGGCGGTGAATATCCGCTTGGAAAGGCGTGCGGCGGTGATGGAGCAGTACGCATCGGAACGCCAGAGAGCGGAAGGCTTGCAAGCGAAAATGCAAGATTTGCTACAGCTTTCGGAAACTAAAGAAGGGCTGCTGATGAAGTTGATTGAGGATTTGAGTAATCCGTTGTCAAAAATTAATTTGGCGATTAGGATGCTCAGGGATACGCCACCGGGAGCGTCCCGCGATCGCTACCTGGAGATTTTGCAGGAGGAGTTCGATCGAGAAATTTCTCTGATTAACCAAGTATCGGATCTGCAAAAGCTGCTCACCTTGGACAATGTGAAGCTGCTGCGTCAGTTCAACCTTTTGGACCGCAAAGGTGGCAACCCTCTGATGCGTTAGGGTATTGGGTATTTTCCGGGATGGGGGATGATGGCTTTGGTGGGGAGACAAGGGTGGTTCTCAGCCGAGGCTAATGCCCCAGAGCGATCGCCTGCAAGCCAAGGGATGATGTTTAGGAGCAACCTCGGGAGCGAATTCTGGCGATGTCTGGTGGCGGCGGCGCCTCCGGTAAGAAAACAGGCAAGCAAAAATGGCTACTGTAGTGCGGGCGTCAGTTGTCCGCTGAATAGACAAGATGACAAAAATTTTGGTCATAGAAGATGAGGAAATAGTCCGAGCCAATATTTTAGAAATTCTCGAATCTGGAGAATTTGAAGCGATTGGGGCGGAAAATGGGCGCATCGGCATAGAAATCGCGGAAAACCAAATCCCGGATTTGGTGATTTGTGACATCACAATGCCGGAAATAGACGGGTATGGTGTTCTGGAAAAACTGCGGCAAAACCCATCCACGGCCACGATTCCGTTTATATTTCTCACGGCTAGGGCGGATAAAACAGATTTTCGCACCGGGATGAACCTGGGTGCAGATGATTATTTGACCAAACCTTTTCGCCGTCAGGAATTGCTCGCGTGCATTGCGGCTCGCCTCAGAAAACAGGCGGCTTATGAGCAGCGCTCTAAGCGGGAATTGCGGCAGGTGGAAGCCCAGCTCAATTATTCCCTCTACTACGACCAACTGACCAAGCTACCGAATCAACTGCTGCTGCGGGAGCGATTTCAGCAAAATCTGAAACAGTCGGATCCCAGGGAATTTCACTCGATTATGTTGGTGGATTTAGACCGGTTTGATGAGATTACCGAGGCTTTGGGGAATAAGCGGCGGGATCTGCTGATTCAAGAGGTGGCGTCCCGGTTGACGGTGGCGGTGAATGCTAAAGATACGGTGGCACGATTGCAAACCCACAAATTCGCGATCATTTTGACGCCGCGTGAGCGCGCAACGGGGGAAGCGATCGCCCAAAATGTCCTGAATCTCCTCAACCGTCCTTTCCAGAGTGATGGTTATGAAGTCTGTCTCGCCGCCAGTATCGGGATCGCGGCGACGGTTGGGGATGGGGATGATTTAGATGGCACCATCAAAAATGCCCAAATCGCCCTCTCTCACGCCAAGCAGCTTGGGGGCAATCAATATCAAATTTATACCCCGGAACTGCAGCGGGTTTCCATAGACAAACTGGCTCTGGAATCTAGCCTCCGCTACGCCTTAGAGCGATCGGAGTTGTTGCTGCAATACCAGCCCCAAGTGTCTTTGTTTGAGGGGAGGATTACCAGCGCTGAAGCTTTAATCCGCTGGCGTCATCCTCGCCGGGGAATGGTTTCGCCGGGGGAATTTATTCCGCTCGCGGAAGCGAATGGGGCGATCGTCCCCATCGGGGAATGGGTGTTGCGAACTGCCTGCGCGCAAGTGCAGAAGTGGCGCACTGCCGGGTTGCCCCCGGTGCGCGTTGCTGTGAACATCTCGGCTCGTCAATTCCAACAATCCAATCTCACCGATCGCTTAGTTCAGATTTTAAGCGATACCGGCGTGCCTCCGGAATTCCTGGAATTAGAGCTAACCGAAAGCACTTTGGTGCAAAATGTGGCAGAAGCCAAGCAGCGCTTGCAAACATGGAAAGATTTAGGGCTGAAAATCTCTCTGGATGATTTCGGCACGGGCTACTCTTCCCTGAGTTACTTGCAGCAATTCCCCTTCGATATCATCAAAATCGATCGGAGCTTCGTCTCCCATGTCAACAGCGACCCCAAAAACGCCGCCCTCACCAAAACCATTATTTCTATGGCGGAAACCCTTAACCTAAAAGTTGTGGCTGAGGGGGTGGAAACTGAAGCCGAGCTGGCATTCCTTCACCGCCAAGGCTGTGGCGCCATTCAGGGTTATTTTTTCAGTCGTCCCATCAGTGCCGATGAGTTTGCCCAGATGCTCCACACCGATAAGCGGCTGCACCTCCCCCCCACCCAGCAATCAGAAACCGAATATGCCACCAATGCTTTTTGATGATATTGCCGTGGGCAATCCCCTGGTGGGGGTTTGCCCACATAAACCCTTATCTTTTATGGCGGTTTTTCAAGAATGCTATTGGTGCAGCAGGTGGCTGGAATTGCCTTTGGTGGTTCAGCTCATAGTTGGAAATCAGTTTTATAGAAATTGGGTCTGTTTTTTTTCTGATTTTTATAAAAAAACCAGATTTAATGCGGCAGAAAACATTTAGGAAAAGCTCTAATAATTCAACCCATGAAAACTATTCTAGTTATAGAAGATGACGACCGAGTAAGAGAAAATATTCTAGATTTGCTGGAAGCGGAAGAATACCAGGCATTAGCGGCGCCAAACGGCATTGAAGGTGTCCAAAAAGCTACGCAATATCTGCCAGATTTAATTATCTGCGATGTGATGATGCCGGAACTGGATGGCTATGGGGTGATCCAAGCTCTTCGCAAAAATGAGGCTACTGCCACGATTCCATTTATTTTTTTGACGGCTAAAGCGGAAAAAACTGATACCCGCAAAGGAATGGAATTGGGGGCGGATGATTACCTGACGAAACCGTTTACTCTCGAGGAACTGCTCAAAGCGATCTCCGCCCGTCTGGAAAAGCAAACCGCGATCGAGCGAGAATCAGATAAAAAACTCCAGCAGCTACGCCAGAACCTGGTTCACGCCATGCCTCACGAACTGCGCACCCCTCTGAATGGGATTATCAGCTACTCTCAGATGCTGATGGAGGAATGCCAGGAAATGGACCGCGCCGAAATTCAAGAGATGGCCGAGGGAATTTATCAGTCCGGGCAAAGGCTTTACCGTTTGGTTCAAAATTACTTACTCTACGCCGAAATTGAACTAATCAGCAATGACAAAGAGCGTCTCAAGATCTTGCGGGCGGGGATCGGCGCCGCCACTCTCAGTACCATTGCCACCAGTGCCAACAAAGCGGCGAAGAAGTTCGATCGCCTTGCGGACTTGCGCCTGGACTTAGCCGACGCCCCCGCCGCCATCTCGGCAGTTCACCTGCACAAAATCGTAGAAGAACTGGTGGATAATGCCTGCAAGTATTCTACTGAAGGCAGCACGATCTTGGTGTTGGGCATCGCGGCGGAGAAGATATACACCCTCTCAGTGAGCAATCTCGGTCGCGGTATGAGTCCGGAGCAGATTGCCAGTTTGGGCGCTTACATCCAATTTGAGCGCAAACTCTATGAGCAACAGGGTTCCGGTTTGGGTCTGACCATTGCCAAACGGCTAGCGGAATTATATCAAGGTCGGCTGATGATTGACAGTATTGCTGGCGACTACACCACTGTGTCAGTCATCTTACCCCTAGAAAATTTATGACCACTCCCCGAAAGCAAGATGCAGCTAAGCTGGTAATGGGTCAGCCAGAAACCCGGGTTTATATGAAGGGTCTCATACCTTGACGAGAAACCTCCTTTTGAAACCCGGTTTCTGGGCTACGGCCCTCACCGATAGTAATCACTAGGCACCACGAATGCAGAAAATTTTGGTGATTGAAGACGAAACCTCGGTGCGAGAAAACATCATCGAGCTGCTGTTTGCGGAAGAATTTGAGGTTATATGCGCTGAAAATGGCCGCCAGGGGGTGCGGCGAGCTACTGCCGAAGTGCCAGATTTGATTATCTGTGATGTGATGATGCCGGAGTTAGATGGTTTTGGGGTTTTGACAGAACTGCGCCAAAACCCTGCCACGTCCAGGATTCCATTTATTTTCTTGACAGCCAAAGCCGATCGTGCTGATTGGCGTCAGGGTATGGAATTAGGGGCTGATGATTACCTCACGAAACCATTTACACGGGAGGAGCTACTGGGGGCTATAGCTGCACGATACCAAAAGCAACTGGCCTTGCAGCAGGAGCGAGATCGAGAACTGCAACAGCTAGAGCAAAAATACCGCCACCGGCTCCAAACCGACAGCCTCACCACATTGCCCACTCGGTTGATGCTACCCTCGCTGCTGGAGCAAGCCACGGCCAAAATCACTGCCAGTGAGCCGATTGTACCTCTGATTTGTCTGGGGTTAGACCGCTTTAGCCGGATTAACGATAACCTGGGGAATGACTTTGGCGATCGGTTACTGGTGGCCGTGGCGCAAAGATTAAACGCCAGCGTGCGGATGGGTTGTGCTACGATCCGTTTGGACTCCGATCGCTTTGCCATCATCACCCCTCCCAGTCCTAGCCGTACCCAAGCCGCCCGGACTACCGAAACCATCCTGACCTCACTCCGCCTCCCCTTCCGCTTAGAAGACCAAGAAATTTTCATCACCGCCAGCTTTGGTATCGCCCTCTATCCCCAAGACGGACGCCACATTGAGCAACTCATCCAGAACGCTACTAAAGCCCTCAATGTCGTCAAAGTCCAAGGCGGCGATGACTACCAATTTTACCTCGCGGCTCGCCACGGCTATTCTGAAAACGACCTCGCCTTAGAAAACCAGCTCCGCTACGCTTTAGAACGCCAACAATTGCAGCTTTATTATCAACCCCAATATCACCTGCAAACCGGGGAAATCACTGGGGCGGAAGCACTTTTGCGCTGGCGCCTCGATGATGGCAGTTTTATACCTCCTGCCAAATTTATTCCCCTGGCGGAAACTAGCGGTCTGATTGTTCCTATAGGCGAATGGGTATTGCAAACTGCCTGTCAAGAAGCCAAAATCTGGCAAAAAGCCGGTTTTCCTAACCTGCGGGTAGCGGTGAATATCTCCGCCCGTCAGCTAGAAAGACCCGATTGGCGCTCCTCATTGGTGAAAATTTTAACTAATGAAGATTTTCCCCCTCAATTACTAGAATTAGAGCTGACCGAAAGCATCCTCCTCCGCGACACAGAAGCAGCCATTAAAGCCCTCCAGGCTCTGAAAGCCCTCAGCGTGCGCATTGCAATTGATGATTTCGGCACTGGCTATTCTGGCCTCAGTTATCTGCAGCGATTCCCCTTCGATAAATTGAAAATTGACCGGAGTTTTATCCTAAATCTTCACCAAGATAGCACTAAATCTAATTTAACTCAAGCGATTATTGAGATGGCGCGCTATCTCCATTTAAAAGTAGTTGCCGAAGGTGTGGAATCTGCTGAGGAAATGGCTTGGCTGCAAGAACGCTATTGTGATGAAATTCAGGGCTATTTTTTTAGTCACCCTTTACCATTAGAACAGTTTTTGAAATTTCTTGATCCGAGAAACCGGGGTTCTATGAATGCCCTCGGTTAGAAACTCAAAACCTGTCAGATCAAGTCTGTTCGCATCGTTTGGACAATTCCGGGGCAACCACACTTTGATTGCCCCTACAGTAGGGGCAATCAAAGTGTGGTTGCCCCCTCAGTTATTCACAAACGAAGCCAGAGGACTTGATGTCATTCCCGCCCCTTCCCTATGTCATTCCCGCCCCTTCCCTATATCATTCCCGCCCCTTCCCCATGTCATTCCCGCCCCTTCCCCATGTCATTCCCGCCCTTCCCTATGTCATTCCCGCCCTTCCCTATGTCATTCCCGCCCCTTCCCTATGTCATTCCCGCGAAGGCGGGAATCCATTACTAATCCGCAACTCATAAACCTGCAATATGCTGGACCTCGTATCTCAACGGAGATTCTCCGCAGCAACCCGGTTTCTGGGATTACAATAAATCTATCTTTGTCAAGGGGAGAGACGCGAAACCGGGTTTCTATCTTGGGCCTCGTATGTCAACGGGGATTTTCCGCAGAAACCCGGTTTCTTCTCCATTTTTGCAGTTTAGCCCCAGGGGCAACATCAGAAACCACCATGCTCCAACCGCTCCGCCTCTTGATTGTAGAAGATTCCAAGGATGATGCAGAGTCGATCGCCCGCGAGTTGGAAAAAGCCGGGTTTGCGCCCCAGTGGGAGCGGGTGGTCACTGAGGCAAGTTACCGCCAACAACTCCAACCCGCCCCCAATTCAGAGGGATTACAACTGATTATCTGTGATTACAGTCTGCCTGAATTCAGCGCCCAAAGAGCCCTAGATCTGTTGCACCATGAAGGCATAGACATTCCCCTGATAGTCGTCACCAGCACCACTGGGGAAGAGGTGGCGGTGGAATGTATGAAAATGGGCGCCGCTTCCTACTTGCGCAAAGACCGCCTGACTCGCCTAGGGAGTGCGGTTCAGCAAGCCCTGGGGGATTATTACCGCCCCTCTCTCCCACAAGGAGAGAGGGGCGCTAAACAGCAAAAATACCAAAAACAGGCAAGAATGTGGGAGGGTGAAGCGCACTACTGGCAGGCAATGGAGATGTCTCCCCAAGCAATAGCCATTCATACCAATGGCCAAATTACCTATGCTAATCCTGCATGGCTTCATCTCATCGGCGCTGATACCCGTGAGCAAATCCAAGGTATGCCGATCTTAGATGTTGTCCCCCCAGAATATCGATTATTCGTGGCCGAGCGGATTCAAAGGATCATCACAGAAAATCAGCCATCTCCCATCACGGAACAAAAGCTACGTCGCCTTGATGGTACAAACATCGATGTAGAAATTACCGGAATTCCCTTTCTTTACGAGGGTCAACCGGCGGTGCAGGTGATTGCCCGGGATATTACCGATAGAGTCAGAGCCGAAGCGGCTCTGCAAGCAGCCAAAGACCAACTAGAAGCGGTTTTGGATGCGATTCCCGGTTGTGTTTCCTGGCTGGCTTGTCCCGATGGCGACATTTCCAAAATCCACTACCTCGGCGGTAACAACTGCTTTGCCAAAACTTTGAACATCAAGCGGGAAGAGATTTATGGCCGTCAATTAGGTTTTTCGGGTAATAGCAAGGGTTTTGCTAAATTCGTGGGGGAGTTTTTCTCCCGTCCCGACCAACAAATGGCGAGTGTGGAATTGGAAATTTCCCATAGCTCACAGGTATTCAACTACCTGGTGATGAGCCAGAAGTATATGCAGGGGAATGCGGCGGTGTGTGTGGCGCTGAATATCACCGAGCAAAAGCGGGCAGAAGCTGCCCTGGAATATCGGGCAGACCTGGAAAATTTAATTGCCATTCTCTCGACTCACTTTATTAATTTGCAAAGTGACGAAATCGATCAGGGCATTAACCACGCCTTGGAAGCTATCGGGGAATTCCCCGAGGTCGATCGCTCTTACCTATTTCAGCTTGTCGGTTCATATGAACAGGAAAACGCGGCCCCCGGAGACCGGGAGACTTATAAACGATCCTTGCTCCTGCGCAATACCCATGAGTGGAGCCACCCCAGGGCAGAACCACAAATTAACCAGTTGCCGGAACTGACTAACAGTGCCTTCCCCTGGTTAATCCAGCAGATCCAAACTGGTAAACCTCTATATATTAACAGCCTGAGCGATTTGCCCGCCAAGGCATCCTTAGAAAAAACTTTTTTCGCCGCCCGCCAGGTGAAATCTGCCCTATTGGTGCCGATGCAGTCTCGGGGTCAATTGCTGGGATTTATTGGTTTTGAGTCGGTACGCGAGGAAAAAAACTGGCCAGAAGAAATTATCTCCCTGCTGCAAATCTCTGGGGAAATATTCGCCAATATCTTGGAGCGACAACAATCAGAGCGGCGATTACAAAAACTGCATCAGGAACTGGAACAGCGGGTGGTAGAACGCACCACCCAGCTAGAGGAGGCGGTGTCTCAGTTGCAAGCAGAAATCACTCGCCGCCGGGAAAGTGAAGAACGCTTCCGCAATTTGGTGGAAACTAGCAGCGATTGGGTATGGGAAGTAGATGCTACCGGCACCTATACTTATTGCAGTCCGAAAGTGGCAGAGATTTTGGGTTATGAATCTGAAGAAATTCTCGGCAAAACCCCCTTTGACCTGATGCCCCCAAGGGAAGCGCAACGGGTGGGGGAGATTTTTGGGAAAATTGCAGCGGCGAGGGCACCTTTTAGCTGTTTGGAAAATACCAACTCCCACAAAGACGGGCGTTTAGTGGTACTGGAAACCAGCGCGGTGCCGATTTTTAGCCCCGATGGCGCATTTCGCGGCTATCGGGGGATGGACCGAGACGTGACGGAACGCCATCGGGTTGAGGAGATTTTGCGCTTGCAGCAGCGAGCGTTAGCGGAGTGCAGTAATGGCATTGTGATTACTGACGCGAGACAGGGAGACAACCCGATTATTTACGTCAATAAAGCGTTTGAACGGATGACGGGTTACACTGCGGCGGAAGCGATCGGGCACAACAGTCGGTTTCTGGAAGGGAAAGAGAGGGGGCAACCATCACTAGGGGAACTGCGGGCCGCCATAAGTGAGGGTAGGGAATGCAGTGTGATTTTGCGCAACTACCGCAAAGATGGCACTTTGTTCTGGAATCAGCTTTCGATTTCTCCAATTTACGATAGTCAGGGCAATCTTACCCACTTCCTGGGGGTGCAAAATGACATCACCCAGATGAAGCAAGCGGAAGATGCCTTGCGTCTGAGCCAGGAAAAACTCAGCCATTTACTGGCATCGAGCCCTGCGGTGATATATAGCGGCAAGGCTGATGGGAATTGGGCGGCCACTTTTATGAGCGAGAATGTCTTGGGGATGACGGGTTACGAGGCACAGTCATTCCTCGCTGATGCGGGATTTTGGTTCTCTCATATCCACCCGGAAGATGCCCCGACTGTGGCTGCCGAGATTTCCCATCTGCTAGAGAGAGGCAGCCACAATATAGAATATCGCTGGCAGCATCAAAACGGTACTTATATCTGGATTCGCGACGAGATGCGGTTGGTGCGAGACTACCAGGGCAATGTTTTGGAAATCGTGGGTTACTGGGCGGATATCTCCGACCGGAAGGAGGCGGAAGCGGCACTGGCGGAAGCGAGAAACCAACTGCAAGCAGTATTGGATGCTGTCCCTGGTTTTGTCTCTTGGATTGGGGCCGATTTGCGCTATTTGGGTGCGAACCGCCAGTTAGCAGCGGCTCTTAATGTTCCCCAGGAAGAGTTTGTGGGGCAGCACATCGGTTTTGCGGGAAATAATAGCGATTTTGCGGATTTTATCGGCGCTTTTTTTCAGAGTTCGGAGACGCAAGTCACTGGGGAAGTGCCGGTGGTGATTGGTGGCGAACTCTGTCACTACCTGCTGGTGGCGCAGAAGTATCGCCAAGGAGCTGCCGCTGTGTCTGTGGGAATTGACATCACCGACAGGGTGCGGGCGGAAATCTTTCTCCAGCAGCAAGCGGAGCGGGAACGCCTGATTGGGGCGATGCAGGCGCGAATCCGTCAGTCGCTGGATTTGGACGAAATCCTCCGCACTACGGTGGCGCAAGTGCGGGAGTTTCTGAATTCCCGGACAATCTCCATCGGGGCAATTAGTGACTTCCCGGAACGGGGGATGGCTGATGATTTGCACAGCCTCGGGTCTGAGGTACATCGTGCCTTTATCTATAGTTTTTGGGCAGAGGGGGGTGGTGCGGTGGTGACGGAAGCTCTCGCCCCTGGGGAGATGTCTTTACTGGGATATACTTTCCCTGATGAAATCTGTAATGACAACACGGCTGAGCGTTACCGGCAAGGTTTGGTGAATGCGGTTGCTGACACGGCTACTGCCCCACTGGTCCCCAGTCTCCAGGAATTTTGCCAGCAGTATGGGGTTCGCGCCTTTTTGGTGGTGCCGGTGCTGCATCAGGGCTCGCTTTGGGGACTTTTGATTGCCCAGTCTCGCCAACCGCGTCAGTGGCAGGATTGGACGATCGACTCTCTGCGCTACCTGGTGGAGCAGGTGGGGATTGCAATCCAGCAAGCGGAACTTTATCGCCAGGTGCAAACGGAGCTAGGAGAAAGGCAGCGCGCCGAAGTTGTTGCCTTGGCATCTCTGCGGGAAAAAGAGGTGTTGCTCAAGGAAATTCACCATCGGGTGAAAAATAATTTGCAGGTGATTTCTAGTTTGTTGAAAATGCAATCTCGCTATCTGCAAGACCCGCACCTCCTGGATATGTTCCAAGATAGCCAAAACCGTATCCGATCGATGGCTTTGATCCATGAAAAGCTCTACCAATCCCCGGACCTAGCCCGCATCGACTTAGGAGATTATCTGCGCCAGCTTACCTCTCACCTATTGCGCTCCTACAGCGCTTTAGGTGAGCCACGGGGGGGCGAGGAGCCACGGGGGGGCGGGCAGCCCCAGATCCGGATCGAGCTGAATGTACCGGCCATTTTCTTGAGCATTGATGTTGCGACTCCGTGCGGTTTGATTGTCTGTGAGTTGGTTTCTAATGCTCTGAAGTATGCTTTCCCGGAAGGTGGTGGGGGTGAGATTCTGGTGGCTGTCTCCCGCAACGACGCCGATGAGTTAATCCTCCGGGTGGCGGATACCGGGGTGGGCCTGCCTCCGGATATGGATTGGAATCAAACTGCCTCTTTGGGTCTGCGCCTGGTGCGCACCCTTGCCACCCAGTTGGGAGCAGATGTGACTTGCAACACTAACAGTGGTACAGTGTTTGAGTTAAAATTTACGGAACCAAAGTATAAACAGAGGCTTTAGAGGGATGACTCTGCACTTTAAGCTGCTCATCGTTGAAGATGAAATGATTATCGCTGAAGACATGGCGGAATCTTTACGCCGCATGGGATATGAAGTGCCAGTGGTGGTTCCTTCTGGCGAGATGGCGATAGCAAAAGCCGCAGAAATTCAGCCCGATTTGGTGCTGATGGATATCAACTTGCAAGGAGATATGGACGGCATAGAAACGGCGGCTCTCATCCGAGCCAAATTCCAAATCCCTGTGATATTCCTCACCGCGTATGCTGATGTTCCTACTTTGGAACGAGCCAAACAAGCTGAGCCGTTTGGTTATTTGCTGAAACCTTTTGAAGAAAGGGAGTTACAAACTACGATTGAAATCGCGATCAAAAGAAATCAAGCGGAAGCAACAATGCGAGTGTCTTTGAAAAAAGAGCAGGAGTTGACCGAGTTAAAATCTCGCTTTATGACGATGGCAGCTCACGATTTTAGAACGCCGCTGACGACGATTCAAACTTCCACGGAATTACTGCAAAATTACGGTCACAAATGGCCGGAAGAAAAAAAGCATCTTCACTACAATCGGATTAAAAACGCGATTACCATGATGACGAAACTGCTGGATGATGTGTTGTTTGTGGGGAAGGAGGAGGCGGGGAAGCTGGAATTTAACCCCCAACCTTTGGATTTACAGAGTTTCTGTGGGGAGATAATTGAGGAAATTCAGCAAAGCGATCGGGACAGCCACCCCATCCTCTTCGAGTTCTCCGGTGACTGTCAGACAGCCACAATGGATGAACAACTCTTGCGCCAGATCTTGACAAATTTGCTCTCCAATGCTATGAAATATTCCCCCCCAGGTAGCCCCGTCCGTTTTCAACTCCAATGTCAAGACCAGCAAGCCAGATTCCAGATCCAAGATAGTGGCATCGGTATTTCGGCGGAAGACCAACAAAGGCTCTTTGAGCCATTCTACCGCGCCAAAAATGTGGGCAACATTTCTGGAACAGGTTTGGGTTTGGCTATAGTCAAAAAATGTACTGAGGTTCATCACGGTACTCTGATCGTCCATAGTGAAATTGGCACTGGCACCACCTTCACTGTGGTGCTGCCTTTGGTCTCAGAAGATGAGAGCCCAAGGTTCTAAAATGAGAGATATCCCCCACTGTATGACCTTGGGGGTTAGACTACAAGTCTGGGCGAGAAACTCGGTTTCTAGAAAAGCATCCCTTGGCGACACCAAGTAACAGGGGTTTCTATCGATGTTGGACATTTTATTTTTACCGGGGGCAAACGTGACCAAGATTTTAGTCATAGAAGACGACCAATTTGTAAGAGAAAACATCCTTGAACTCTTAGAAGCTGAGGAATTCGCCACCGTAGGCGCCGAAAATGGCACCGCTGGCGTGCTGCTGGCAACAGCAGAAAAGCCAGATTTAATCATCTGCGATGTGATGATGCCAGAGCTGGACGGGTTTGGGGTTTTGCAAGAATTGCGCTCCCAGGAAGCAACTGCTACTATTCCCTTTATTTTCCTCACTGCTAAAGCCGATCAAATAGACCAGCGGCAAGGGATGGAATTGGGAGCTGATGATTACCTGACCAAGCCTTTTACCCGGGCTGATATTTTAAAGGCAATTACCACCCGCTTGCAAAAGAAAGCCTTGTTGGAGCATCAATATGAGCAAAGATTAGACCAGCTCCGCCGTAGCATTGCTACGGTTTTGCCAGAAGAACTCCGCGAACCTATCACGAGGATTATCGGCTTTTCTCACTTGTTGGCCACAGAAGTAATGCCGCCTGAAGAATTCCGAGAAGTTGCCGCCAAACTGGACAAATCTGCTGCTAGTTTATGTCGGTTAATGGAAAATTTTTGGCTATATGCCGAACTAGAAGCGGAAGCGACAAATCCTCATTCTCTATCCTCTTGGCAAAATAATCACACCCGCAACGCGCACGAGTTAATTAGCCGCATTGCTACGGAAACCGCCGCCACCGCTAACCGCGTCTCGGACTTGCAGTTAGACCTCAGACCTGCTCATGTCAAAATGTCTAAACTGAAGCTGACTAAATTGGTGACGGAATTGGTGGATAATGCTTTCAAGTTTTCCCCCCCCAACACTACTGTTACTATCACTGTGAAAGTCATCGGCTCTGGTTTTGAGTTGCAGGTTACAGACCAAGGGCGAGGCATGAACAGTGAGGAAATTGCCGCTGTGGGTGCCTATATGCAGTTTTCCCGCAAGCTGTACGCCCAAAAAGGCTCCGGGTTGGGATTAGCCATTGCTAAACGCCTCACGGAATTGCACGAAGGCAATTTCGCAATCAACAGCATTCCTGGTATCGAAACTACTGTAAAAATCATTCTCCCCGCAGCCTGATGGTGATGCTTCCTCATCCCATTTCAGTTGATATTTTAGCCCCATGAATATATAGTCATTTCAATTAAGAATGAGACACCAAGTGCCTTCATAGTTGCCCTCTATCCCCCTACCCCCTCACCCCCCTACCCCCCTCTCCCTACTTGGGAGAGGGGAGATGAGCAGACAAAAAGCGTTCTCCGTCTCCCCTTTCTCCCTTTTTGGGAGAAAGGGGTTGGGGGATAGAGGGCAACGAGCTGGCTCTAGTGTCTCATTGTTATCTGAAATGACTATAACTGCTGTATAATGATGATTGGTAGAGGTTATCGGTTTTATGGATAAAACAATTTTGATTGTGGATGATGAACCTCACATCAGAATTCTGATGGAGCAAACCCTGGAAGAGCTGGAAGACGAAGGGGTAGAATTACTGACGGCTACGAATGGAGAGGAAGCATTAGAAACGATTAAGTCTGCTAAACCAAATCTGGTTTTTATGGATGTGATGATGCCAAAACTGAGCGGATTTGAGGTTTGCCATGCGGTGAAAAACGAACTGGGCCTCGATGAGGTTTACATTATTATGCTCACGGCTAAGGGTCAGGAGTTCGATAAGGAAAAGGGGAAAGAGGTGGGGGCGGATTTGTATATGACTAAACCTTTCGATCCAGATGAAGTTTTGGCGAAGTCGGCGGAGATTCTCGGTTTGGAAATCTAGCTGATTTCTATGGTGCGGGTTACGTTGATTATGGTGCGATCGTTTCGCACGAGTTGGTATTCGCCGCTCCAGGTGCCTGGGATGATGGGACGCTCGAGGGTGTTGCGTTTGCCTACGTAACCCATCCAGGACCGGCTGGGGTTGGCGATCGGTTGCTCGCTTTCGGCTACTACGTCTCCGTTAGGTGCGGTGAGCCGGAACTTAATTATATCTCCTTTAAGTACGCCGTAGGCGTGAATCCAAAACAGGAGCTGGGGGATGTCTTTGGTGAAGGCGGTATCGCTGAAATTGCCATCCCACAAGGTATCCATTGTGGGAGCTTCGCGGGAGAAGCCTGCCCGAATTAATCCAGTTGGTATATAAGTGAGATTGTCTGCCCAGATGGGATGGCTCTCAACCTGGCAACCGGGACCGGCATTTGGTCCCACAAAGGGGTCCACGACTTGACCCTGGTAGCGGACGCTGAGATGAACGTGGGGAAATGATGCTAAACCGGAGTTGCCCACCATTCCCAGGACTGTGCCGGTTTCTACTTCTGTACCGGCGGTGACGGCTACGGAGCCGTTGCGCATATGACAATATTGGGTTTCCCAGCCGCCGCCGTGGTCGATGACGAGGCCGTTACCGCATTCGATGTTATCTACGGCTGTTTTGTCGGCGTCGTTGCGGATGCGCCGATCGGCCACACCATCTCGCACTCGTAACACGGTTCCGGGGGCGGCAGCGATGACCGGGACCCCTCGCGCCATCGCCCGGTTGTCGGGAATGGCAAAATCTGTGCCTTTGTGGGTGTCGTAGGTTTGACGACCACAGCCAAAATCTACGGCTTCGGGTCCGGGGTCGCGATCGGGATACAACATCACAAAACAATCTTGACCCAAGTTACAGTCAATGGGGATCCCCAACCGCAGCGACTCTGGTGCGGCTAACTCTTTCCCTGTGGTACTTTGCGCCGTTACACAACTGGGAAGTGCCACCAACGCCAGAGCCAGGAAAAAGGCACAAATATACTTGCCAGTTCGGGAAATCATCTTTTTGCTTGCCTATCTTGACGTGGGTGATCCTGACGGCTGCTGTTCGGGAGCGGTTTCTTTGGGGGGCTCGATTTAGTTGAGTCAGCATCTTTCCCCAAATATTTAGACTACAATCAAAAGTTAGGGACACGGCCAGAGCCGTGCCAGCAGCGAACGCGACTGCCCAAAGACGCGCTAGCGCTATCGAGTTCTCAACATCCCAACGGTATGCAATCAGTAGTAACCCCCGAACCGACACAGGTAATGGATGTTCCTAAACATGGCTTACCTGTCACGATCATTACCGGTTTTCTCGGCAGCGGCAAAACCACCCTCCTCAACCACATTCTCACCAACCAGCAAGGTGTCAAAACTGGTGTCCTCGTCAATGAGTTTGGCGAAATCGGCATTGACAACGAGCTGATCGTCTCCACCGAGGAGGATATGGTGACTCTGAGCAATGGCTGCATCTGTTGCACCATTAATGACGATTTACTCAATGCCGTCTATAAAGTGCTAGAACGCCCGGAACGGGTGGATTATCTCGTCGTGGAAACCACGGGATTGGCAGACCCTCTACCGGTAGCTCTGACTTTTTTAGGCACAGAACTGCGAGACCTGACCCGCCTCGACTCCATTATTACCGTAGTGGATGCCGAGAATTACAGCCTCGACCTGTTCAACAGCCAAGCGGCTTTCAACCAAATCTCTTACGGGGATATGATCATCCTCAATAAAGTCGATTTGGTGGATGAAGCTGATGCGGACTTGCTCGAATGCAAGATTCGCGATGTGAAAAAAGACGCCCGGATCCTGCGGACTAGCTACGGTAAGGTGGCTTTGCCTTTGATTCTCAGTGTGGGTCTGTTTGAGTCGGATAAGTATTTTGATGCTGAGGAAGCGGAAGAAGAACACCATCACCACGACCACCACGAGCATCACGACCACGACCACCACGACCACGACCATCACGACCATTCGGCATGTGACCATGACCACGGTCAATGTGTCCATGACCATGACCATGACCATCACCACCACCATCATTCCCACCATTTGGAAAATGATGGCTTTACTTCTCTGTCTTTTGAAGCCGATAAACCTTTGTCAATTCGGAAATTCCAGTATTTCTTGGATAACCAATTGCCAGGGAATGTATTCCGGGCTAAGGGAATTTTGTGGTTTGACGAAAGCTCCCGCCGCCACGTTTTCCATCTGAGCGGCAAGCGGTTTACTATTGATGATGATGATTGGAAGGGGCAGCCGAAAAATCAATTGGTGTTTATCGGCCAAAACCTAGACCATGACCAACTGCGATCGCAGCTAGAAAAATGCGTTTGCCTCCCCTCTGTCAGTCGCGGGAAAGGCTTCGGGAAATAACCACTTTTTCGGCACTTGAAAAACCGGGTTTCTGGCAGAGAAGCTGCGTATAGAGACCCGGTTTCTTTACCCCCAATGGGCTAAAGCCCAACTACGAACAAAACCAAAAACCAGCGAAAATGCGTGTAGTTCTCCAGCGCGTCAAATCCTCTCAAGTCACAGTGGGTGCTAAAATTGTCGGTAAGATCGGTCAAGGGCTGAATCTACTTGTAGCTATTTCTACCACAGATACAGAAGCGGAGCTAGATTGGATGGCCCGCAAGTGCTTAGAACTACGCCTATTTCCTGATGGCACTGATGGCGCTGGTCGTTGGGATAAATCGGTGGTAGATATTGGGGGAGAGGTGCTGGCGGTGAGTCAGTTTACCCTCTATGGTGATTGTCGCAAAGGTCGCCGCCCGTCTTTTGATAAATCTGCCCCCCCGTCACGAGCTAAACTGCTATTTGATGCTTTTGTAGATAAGTTGCGCCAGAGTGGTTTAAAGGTGGAAACGGGAGAATTTGGGGCGATGATGGCGGTAGATATCGATAACGACGGTCCGGTAACTTTGGTTTTGGAGCGGGAAGCCACAACCAACATTGGTGATTAGTCCCTGGTCATTGGTCATTGGGACAAGTGACAAAGGACAAATGACTGTTGACAAATGACAAAATAATGGAGATGAAGCTGGAAATATGGTGAAAATATTGGTGGTAGAAGATAGCGAAGAAATCCGGGGCAATATCATGGATTTGCTGGAAGCCGAGGATTTCGAGGTGGTGGGGGCGGAAAATGGCAGCGTGGGCGTGCAAATCGCGCAACGGCAAAAGTTTGATTTAATCATCTGTGATATTATGATGCCGGAGATGGATGGCTATGATGTGATCTCGCAGTTGCGGCAAAACCCCGATACTGTGGATACCCCATTTATCTTCCTAACGGCGAAGGCGGAAAGAGATGATTTACGTCAGGGGATGAATTTGGGTGCGGATGATTACTTGACGAAACCTTTTACCTCCAAGGAGCTAATGGCGGCGGTGGAGGCGCGGTTGAAAAGGGTGGCTCACCAACGGGAAAAACTAGAGCGGGTGACGGAACAGTTAGAGCAGTTGGAAAATTTTGATAGCCTCACGGGGTTGCCGAACCAGTCGGGTTTGGAGGGAGAGGAGGGATATTTGGAACGGGCAATATCGGCGACGGATGCGCGTAACCGCTTTGTCCCCTTTTTGCTGTTGGGTTTAGACAGGTTTTCCCGCATTAATGATGTTTTTGGTTATGCTAGCGGGGATGAGGTGCTGCAAAAACTGGCGCAGCGGTTGCAGGATTTTCTCAAAACGGTGCAGTTTGCTAGTGGCTTGGAATTAGGCGGTGTTGTGCGGTTGAGCGGGGACGAATTTGCTCTGGTTTTGCCGCCGACGAGCAAAGAAGATACGGCGCAAGAGAGCGGGCAGCATTTGCTGGGAATTATCTCTCAACCTTTCAGTATTCAGGGTAAGTCTATTCCGGTGACGGGGAGTATTGGTATTGCTTTTTATCCGGTGGCGTCAACGTTAGAAGAACTGCGGCGACAAGCGGGGGTGGCGATGGGAGACGCGAAGCGCAAAGGGGGCGATCGAGCGCAAATTTACACTCGTCCCTTGGTGGGTTCTGACAGTGCCAAAGACCTGCAACTGGCTGCTGACCTCCACCGCGCCTGGGAACGTCGGATCCTACAGGTATTCTACCAGCCCCGCATCGATATCCGCAATCGCAAAATCACCGGCGTTGGTGCGGTTATCCACTGGGAAAACCCCCGCATTGGTAGCGTTTCTCACCCGAAAATTCTCTCTCTGGCGGAAGAAGCTGGTTTGGGGGTGGCGGTGGGTGAATGGTTGCTAGAAACTGCTTGTCGTCAAGCTAAAACCTGGCAAGATATTGGGATTTTCCTGCGGGTGGCTGTGGGAATTTCTGAGACAATTTTTAATGATGCTAATTTGGATGAAATTGTGGCTAGCGCTTTGGTAAATGCTAAGTTGGAGCCTCGGTATCTGGAGCTAGAAATACCTGCATCTACTATCGCTAAGGCGAAAAATCTTAATGCAATTGCATCGAAAATGATGATTTTAAAGCGGATTGGTGCTATCAACACTATCAGTCAATTTGGCATTGCTGATAGCGCTTTAAATTATCTGAGTCAGCTCAAATTAGATAATCTGAAAATTGATGCCAGCTTGACCGTGGCGGCGGCGCAAAATGCCCCGATAATTAGTGCTTTGGTGCAGGTGGCTCGTAATTTGAAACTGCGGACGATCGCTGACGGTGTAGCTACGGAGGATGCGGCTGGGGTTTTGAGAAAGCAAAAATGCGATGAAATCCAGCAAAACAATGCTTTATCTCCTCCTGAGATTAACCGCTTATTCGGTAAGCGATAATTGTGCTGGTGGGGATATGGTTGAGCATTGGGCTCTAGCATTATTTGCTGGCATCATTTGCTGGCACTCATCATTATAGTCATTGCAAATAAACATGAGACCTGCCAGAGAACTGGCTCTCTATCCCCCAACCCCTTTCTCCCCGTCTCCCCGGTCGGTGAGCTTGCCCTGAGCGAAGTCGAAGGGCGAACCCGAACCGCGTCTCCCCTCTCCGTACTATAACTAGGTTCTGGCTGGGGAATCAGCCAGAACCTATGTAGATGCTGACGGGGCAACTCTTGTTCAGCTTATCTGATGGTGTCGATGTTGAATTTATTTATGCCTCACTACTTACCTTTGTAATAAGAGACAATGGACAATCGACAATGGACAAATGACTAATGACCAATGACCCATCACATCATCCAACTTCTACCGCCAGACGCCCAAACTGTCATCACTGTTAGCAATAATGGTGATGCTATCCGTACCGAATACCAGCGCATTAACCCCCAGTGCCAAGTTATCACTATTAATGAAAACGATCGCCCAGACATTCCCCCTAATACGGTTGACTGTCTGGCATTCGATGGCATTATGCCGCCACAGCTCCTGGCTAACTGCGCCGTCTGGCTCAAACCCGAAGGTCAAGTCCTCGTCCGCATCTCCAATCTCCAATACTGGCAGCAAATTATCAATCTGTTGCAGGGCAACTGGGAAACTACCCTTACCCACCGCTTTAGTCTCCCGGAGATGAAACAACTGTTCGCTGCTGCGGGGTTGCGGATTTATGAAATCCAGACTCTGGGCTCCCATAGTCCATTGTCCCCCTCACCCCCTACCCCTCTCCCACAAGGGGAGAGGGGAGAAAAAACCAAGGACTTTGGACAAAGGGCTACTTCCCCCTCTCCCGTCCTGGGAGAGGGGGATACAGGGGGTGAGGGCTCCCAAACTGAGGAATTCCAAAGATTTCTGCAATTGATGGCTCCAGTAGTTAATACTCTGGGTATCGACGCCGCCGCCTTTGCTACCCAAACTGGGGCGGCGGAATACCTCATCCGAGCCATTAAATCTCCCACACCCCCCCGCCGTCTGTTGATTCAAACGAATATGATGGGGTCTTGGCCAGTTTATCGCATCCGCACTTTAGAGCCGGACAGGTTCAGCCGGACGATTCCGGGAGTGCGCACGGTTTCCCAGGTGAAATCTGCGGATTTAAAGGTGGGACTCCCTGGTGAGGAGAAGGTGTTTATCTGGCAAAGGTCAATTCTCCGCTATCCCCAAGATATTTCTTTGCTGAAACAACTGCTGCAGCGGGATTATTTGATTGTGGCGGAAACTGATGATGACCCCCTCTACCGTCCCGAATATGAGCAGGGGCAGTTTCTCAATTTCCGAGGTTGTCACTGCGTGCAAACTTCCACGGAACCTCTGGCGGCCTACTTGCGCCAGCATAACCCAAATGTGGCGGTGTTTCCTAATCATCTGGCTTATTTACCGCCTTGGGGGGACGGGGGGACCAGGGGACGGGGGGACCAGGGGACGGGGGGGAGTGTGGGAAGTGTGGGGAGTGTGGGGAGTTTGGGAAGCAATCTTCCTCCCTCTCCTCCCTCTCCTCCCTCTCCTCCCCATCTTCCCCCTCTTCCCCATCTTCCCCCTCCTCCCCGTCTCCCCATCTCCCCGTCTCCCCCTCCCCCCCTCTCTCCCCGTCTCCCCACGGGGGTTGTCACCATATTTTTCGGGGCTTTTCGGCGGGAGTCGGACTGGGAGCCAATTATGCCTGCTTTAAATCGGGTGTTGGCGCGGTTTAACCGGGGGGTGCGGGTAAAAGTGATTTATGACCGGAGTTTCTGGGAGGCTTTGGAAACGTCAGAAAAGGAGTTTGAGCCCTTGTGCGAGTACGATCGCTACCAGGAAATCCTCCGCTCCTGTGATATCGCCCTCCTCCCCCTCCTCCCCACCCGCTTTAACCAAATGAAATCGGACCTGAAATTTCTCGAATGCTCCAGTCACGGTGTCGCCGTCCTCGCCAGTCCCACCGTCTATGACCAATCAATCATTGCAGGAGAAACCGGCTTAATTTATCGCTCTGAAACCGAATTCGAGACTATGCTCGCCCAACTCATCGCCGATGCACCACTCCGCCAACGTCTCGCCACCAACGCCTATCACTGGGTTGCCCAAAACCGCCTCTTATGCCAACATTACCGCGATCGGCGCGATTGGTATTTGCAAATGCGGGACCAATTACCGCGCCTGAATCAAGAATTGCGCTCCCGCGTCCCAGAATTATTTGATAATTAACAATTGACAAATGACAAATAACCAACTATGGCCATTCATTCCCGCTGACGCCAAATTATTGGTAGAACTGGGGGACAGTAGCACCAAAGAACATTACCAGCGCATCAACCCCCAGGGCAAATATATCAGCATCAATGCTGAAGACCCCAACCCAGATATCTCCCCCAGTAGCGTTGACTGCCTTCTCTGCAATGACGCCCTCTCTCACCTCCCCCAACCAGGGGTTTTTCTGGAGCAAGCCGCCACTTGGCTGCAACCAGAGGGTCAGGTTCTCGCCCGCGTTGCCAACCCGCAACACTGGCATCGCATTGTCCACCTCCTCCGGGGTAACTGGGAAAATAACCCCATTCACCAGTTCACTCGCAACAGCATCAAAGATTTATTTGCCGCTGCGGGGTTGCGAGTTTATGAAATTCAAACTATAGATAGCAAAGGAGAAGAATTCCCGGAATTTCTGCGGCTAATGGCTCCCACCATCCAGGCTTTGGGTATTGATAGCGCTACTTTCGCCACTCAAACTGGCGCCACCGAATACCTCATCCGCGCTACCAAATCTCCTACACCCCCCCGCCGCCTGTTCATCCAAACTATTTTGATGGCTCCCACGGGGTGCGATCGAGTGCGCGTCATCGAGCCAGACACTTTTAGCGCCACCATTCCCGGTGTTCGCACCTTCTCCGAAGTAAAATCCGCTGATTTAAAAGCCGGACTCCCTAATGAAGAAAAAGTATTTATTTGGCAGCGTACAATCCTAAGTTATCCCGATTCTATCCCCCAACTCAAACAACTGCTGCAGCGAGATTATCTCATCGTCGCCGAAATTGACGATGACCCCCTACGCCGTCGGGAATACGAGGAAAATAACTTTCTCAGCTATCGGGGATGTCATTGTGTCCAAACTTCCACCGCACCCCTCGCCGCCTACCTGCGCCAACATAACCCCAATGTGGCGGTTTTTCCCAACCAGCTTGCCTATTTGCCCAGGTTCGTAGTAGGGGTGATTCGCGAATCACCCCTACAGCCCCAAAAAAACGATGGGGTTATAACCATATTTTTTGGGGCGTTGAATCGGGAAAATGATTGGCAGCCAATTATGGCCAGTCTGAATAAAATCCTGTCGCAGCATCAGGGGCGCGTCCGCTGTCAAGTTATCCACGATCGGCGCTTTTTCGATGCTTTGGCAATTCCCGCCAAAGAATTTACCCCCTTTTGTCCTTATGAGCGTTATTTAGAAATTCTCGCTAGTTGTGATATTGCCCTGTTGCCCCTCGCCGAAACCCGCATTAATAGCATGAAATCTGACCTCAAATTTCTGGAATGTGCTGGCCACGGGGCGGCGGTTCTGGCTAGTCCTACTGTATATGAGCAATCAGTTATTACCGGAGAAACCGGATTAATTTATCATAATACCACAGAATTTGAGTCAATGCTCAATCAATTAATTACCGATGGAGAAATGCGGCAGCGGCTGGCCACCAATGCTTACCACTGGGTTGCCCAAAATCGCCTTTTATGCCAACATTACCGCCAGCGCCGGGATTGGTATTTGCAGATGCGAGACCAATTGCCCAGGCTGAATCAAGAATTGCGCTCCCGTGTGCCAGAATTATTTGACAATTAACAATTGATAATTAACAATTGATAATTAATGCCTGTCAATTATCAATTATAAATTATCAATTACCAATTATCAATTATCAATTGACCAAGGACAAATCCGCTATGAGAATTCTTTTTACAATTGCCCATTACTTCAACCCCGAAGGTGGGGGTAAACACGGGTCACTGAGTAAAGACCCCCGCCCGCGGGCGTTGGCTTTAACCAACTGCTTGACGGCTTTAAGGGGAACTTTTAGTAAATCCCAATGTTTTATTGACATCTCCCACTTTGCCACTGCCTCCGTCAATCAAAACCAAGTCAGTGATGTGGATATAGTGGTTTGCACTACGCAAAACCGACACTTATTAAACCAGATTAGTCTCCCATCTAATGCTTATCATCATCATGCTACCAATGCGGCGCCGATGTTGCTGGGCTTTGAATGTCAAGCGGTGTTGCGGGATGGGCTGGGAAAGTACGATTATTACTGCTATTTAGAAGATGACCTGATTCTGCGAGACCCCTGGTTTTTTATCAAATTAAACTGGTTTACCACCCAAGCGGGAGACCTCAACCTGTTGATGCCTAACCGCTATGAAGTCGCCCCCCAAGGTCCTTTTTGCAAAGCCTATATTGATGGCGATTTGATACCGGAAGCTACGGCCAAATTTCAAAATGTGCAAGATAGACCGGAGCTGAAGGGCTCGATTATGGAACAAGGGATTTTGTTTCGCCGCCCCCTCAACCCCCATTCTGGGTGTTATTTTTTGAACTCGCGGCAAATGGCCCACTGGACCCGTCAACCCTACTTTTTAGACCGGGACGTTAGTTTTGTTGGTCCTTTAGAAAGTGCTGCCACTTTGGGGGTGATGAAGACTTTCAGAATTTACAAAACTGCGCCTGCTTATGCGGGGTTTCTGGAAATTCAGCACTTCGGTAATGCTTTTCTGAATTTGATTGGCAATCAAATCCGGTTGACGGGGAGTCAGCCATAGGGGGCGGGGGCAATTAACCGCGCCAGCGGCGGGCAAATTCATCGATAGTTTCACTATTGATTTGAGTCTGTAACCAATCTAATGCCTGCTGCTGGTGGGGCATCCGCTGATAATATTTGCATACATCGATGAGTTGAATTATGGATGTTTGGGTTGAGGGGGACTGTTGCCGCCAGCGGCGGGCAAACTCCTGCAAATTCACGAGGGAAATTTGCCCCTGCAACCACTGTAAGGCTTGATTTTGATGGGTCAATCCTTGGTAGTATTCAGCCACATTCACTAGGCGGATGCCCATAGATTGCGAAACGGCTCGCGGTTGGGGGTTGCGCCAGCGGCGGGAAAATTCTTGCAAAATTGATGTGGCTAGCTGTTCTTGCAGCCACAATAGGGCTCGGTCTTGGTGGGGAAATCCTTTATAGGATTTGCATACATTGACCATTAAAATTGGTTGGGGGTTGGCGTCGGTGCGGTTGCGCCACCGGCGGGCAAATTCGTCAGCTACTGCCCGGTTTAGCTGCCTTCCGAGCCAATCGAGGGCTAGGTCTTGATGGGCAAATCCTTGATAGTAGCGGCATACGTCGAGGAGACGGATGGCTGGGGTGGATGTGGGGGGTGGTGCGACTGGTGGGGGTGCCACTGGTGGGGGTGCGACGACAACACCGCTGGTGGGTTGTCTTTTGCTGGCTAAAGCTTGCCAGGTTTTGATACCGACTACGCCATCGGCGAGGAGTCCCATTGCGTTTTGAAAGGCGATGATGGCGGTGGTGAGGCGTGACCCGAAGATGCCATCGGCTCTGTCATTATAAAAGCCTTTGTTCTGCAATAATGTTTGGATGTATTGGACGTGAGAACCTCGGGCGCCTTCTCGACTGACGTTGAACCAGTTGATATCTACGTCGCCGCTAATGCCATCGACTTGGCCATTTTGGGTGTATTGCCAGAATGTCCAGCCGTCCCAACCTCGGGGGACGAGGGGATTGGCAACGTTGTAGTGGGCTATCCACAGGGGGTAGGCGGCGAAGTTGGTCGGACCGCCGATCGTCTCCCAAAACCCTGGATAGGTGTAGATAATGGGGCGGCGACCGGTTTGCTGCTCAACGATGTTCAACCATTGGGTGATACCGGAGACGATCGCGCTATTGGACATCCCATCGGTAGATTCGATATCTAACACTGGTGGCAAATCGTCTATTTCCAGGCTCACGGTTCTGAGGAACAAGTCGGCTTGGGAGGGAGCATCCCACTTGGCGCGATAGAAGTGATAGGCGCCCCGAGGCATCCCTACCGCTTTCATGGCTGCCCAATTTTTGCGGAAGGTGTCGGCTACGAAGTTATTCCCTTCCGTGGCTTTGGTGAAACCGAAACCCATGCCTGAGAGGGCTACAGTCTGCCAGTTTACTGGGTCTTGCCAGTCGGAAACGTCAATACCTTTTGCACACATATAGGGTCACTTGTCACTTGTCACTTGTCACTTGTCCCTTGTCACTTGTAACAGGTAGTAGGTAACATGTCAAATGACAAATGACAAATGACAAAGCTGTAGGGACTGTTATTGTCGTGTCGCTACCAAGGACAAATGACAAAGGACTAAGGACAAATGACTAAGGACAAAATGATATGGAAATAATTCCGGCAATTGATTTACTTGATGGGCGATGCGTGCGCCTGTATCAAGGAGACTACAGCCAGCAGCAAGTTTACAGCACGGACCCGGTGGCGGTGGCGAGAGATTTTGTGGCGCAGGGAGCGACGCGGGTTCACTTGGTGGACTTGGATGGGGCGAAAGCTGGGGAGCAGCGGAATTTGGAGGTCATCGCGGCGATCGCGGCGGCGGTGACTGTCCCGGTACAAGTGGGGGGGGGACTGCGGAGCTACGAAGCGGTGACGAACCTCCTGGCGCGAGGGGTCCACACGGCGATTATTGGCACGGCGGCGGTGGAAAATCCAGAGTTGGTGAGCCGCCTTTGTGGGGAGTTTCCGGGGCATATTGCGGTAGGTATCGATGCGCGGGATGGCAAAGTGGCGACTCGCGGTTGGTTGGAAACGTCGGAAATCTTGGCTAGTGATTTGGCGCTGCAAATGGCAGCAATGGGGGTAGCGGCGATTATCTACACGGATATTCACCGGGATGGTACTCTCGCCGGACCGAATATGCCAGCTTTGCGGGCGATCGCCGAGGCGGTGACAGTCCCAGTTATCGCCTCTGGGGGAGTCAGTGCGATTTCTGACTTATTGGGACTCTTGGCTCTAGAACCCCTAGGAGTGACGGGGGTCATTGTGGGGCGGGCCATCTACGCCGGAGCCTTCTCCGTCCGAGAAGCCATCCAGGCGGTGGGTAATGGCAGGTTTCAGGATGTACCTCTGGACTTAGGCGACTCGGCTTTTGCTTAATTTGTCATTTGTCCTTGGTCATTTGTCCTTTGTCATTTGTCCTTTGTTTATTCAAACAAGGGACAAGGGACAAGGGACAAATGACTAATGACCAATTTAATTTAACGAATCCTGGAAGCGAGACTGAAACACGGCCAGATTGCATGCCAAAGCAATGCGCTCTCTTTCCAACATTCCCACTACCCGCCGATCGTTATCTGGGGCCACTACTGGTAGCTGTGTCAGTCCCCGAACTGCCATTCGCTCCAGAGCTTTGGTAACAGGTTCGTCAACGGAAGCATAAATAATTTCAGCCGTGCAAATATCTCGCAGTTTGTATATGGGACAAGCCTGGTGGGAATCATGGTTTTCGGGTTGGAAGACGTGGCGCCTGATATCGTCAAGGGTGATAATTCCCTCTAGTTGTTCGCACGCATCTAGTACCAATGCGGTGTGACATTTGCTATGCAGCATGGTCAAACCGGCTTCTAATACGGGCATTTCAGCGCTGAGGGTGAGATAAGATTGGTGCATCACTTGGGCGATCGACACTGCAGAAAGCACATCCATATCATTTTGCTTCTGCATATTGATGCCCATTTCCTGTAAGTTCAAACCCTGCACCGACTTCCGGGCATTGAACTGCTCCACTAGCCACACACTCGCCCCCACCGCCACCATCAGGGGCAAAATAATCTCGTAATTTTGCGTCATTTCAAACAACAGCAATAGTGCTGTCATTGGCGCTTTAACGCTTCCCGCCAACACCGCCGCCATTCCCACCATTGCATAAGCGGCTGGGGGCGCGATTTCTATCCATCCTGACGGGATGATTAATTCCAACACATTGCCGTAAATTGCCCCCAAAGTCGCCCCAATAAACATCGCTGGGGCAAATACTCCCCCAACCAAACCACTGCCCAGACTGATGGCGGTCATGGCGATTTTGGCTACCAACAACAGGCACAAAACTGATATGGGAAACCGTCCATCGTGCAAAATTGCCTCAATGGTACTGTAGCCCACTCCCAGGATTTGCGGCACTTGCAGCGCTACCAAGCCCACACTAGCGCCTCCTAAAGCCGGGTGCAAAGCTCTTGGTATCCACACCAGGTTTACCATTCCGGGGATTTTGCCTTGAAACCAATCTCTGGCAATTTTTATCCCTTGGGTATAGGCGATCGAGACGACGCTGGCAATTACTCCCAATCCTAGATAAAATATCCATTCCCAGTGACTGGCGACTTTATACGCGGGTAATGCAAATGCTGGGTGGCTGCCAAAAGCGCAGCGAGAGATTAAAGAAGAGACAAAAGCTGATAAGAGAACTAAGCTGGCGGCGGAAGTGGAGAAACTCACGCCGATTACTACTTCTAAGGCAAAAAAGACACCGGCCATTGGGGCATTGAATCCCGCTGCCAACGCCGCTGCGGCACCTGCTCCTAATAGTAACCGATATCTTTCTTTAGATACATGGAATAGTTGACCTAAGATGGCTCCCAGGGTGGCCCCGATTTCCACCGTGGGTCCTTCTGGGCCGAGGGATGCTCCTGTTCCCAGAGAGACGGAAGCAGCGAGCATTTTAATTGCCGGACGCAGGGGGGAAATTCTCTGGATGCGGCGGTTGCTGATGAGGGAGTGCAAGTCATCCCCGAAAAAGTCTTTGTACAGCCACCGAATCAATCCCACTACCATCCCCCCCATCAGGGGAATGGTCGCTAATGTCCAAGTACCCCACCCAGAGATTTTGCCCATCAAGCTATCTAGGGTGAGGTATTCGATGAGTTGGATTAAATAGTGAAATATGGCCATGACGATACCGACACCGCCACCAATGATACCCGCTGCAATGAAGCAGAGGATTTCTGGGGGTGGTTGCAGGCGGTTGAGGAGGCTGGTAAGGCGATCGCTTAAGTCGGTCAATTCTGGCTCGTGGGGGATGAGAACCTTGGTTTCCGGGAGAGTAGTGGCCATGCACGCAACAGACGATTGTAATTAAATCGTAACTTTATTTGTTAAATTTGGGGTAAAATTACTCCAAATATTTTGCTCATATATTATCTTTTTTTATCTCACATAGAAGTATGTAATAACATCTTTATATATAAAATCACTTTCTTAAAACCGCTACTATCCTGTTTTTTTCGCCACAGCATAGCAATTATACTTATTGTCACTCACTGGCTAAACCTCAAGTCCAGCCAGAAGAAACATCATATCACTTAAATACCTAAGCATAATTTAAGTGATATGAGGAAAAAACCACAGCCGGAAACACTCTGGAGCCTAACTTGGGTTAAGGCGATCGGGTACTAATGACTCACCTTGACTAAAGTGAGTACATTTGTATCTAATTTTATACCACCCCACGGAGATGGGGAGTGTGGGGAGGGGAGGAGGATTGCTTCCCCATCTTCCCCGTCCCCCCGTCCCCCCATCGCCCCGTCGCCCCTGCACCCCTGCACCCCTGCACCCCTGCCCCCCTGCACCCCTGCACCCCTGCACCCCTGCACCCCGTCCCCAGTTAACGATTAACTGGCCAAACCATTATCCCATTCTTATCCACATATCCCGAAATATCTCCCCATTTCACAGATGCCAAACCCACGCTAAAATAACTGGCAAAATCGAATTGCGGCTCGATTATCATCGCCCCAGTTGTATCAATATAACCCCACTTTTCTCCCAGCCGTACCGCCGCCAGTCCCTCAGAAAAAAATCCCGCTACCTGAAACTGCGGTTCAATTACTATTTGACCCGTTTTATCGATATAACCCCACTTGCCCCCAACCCGCACCGCTGCCAAACCTTCAGCAAAAAATGTGGCATAATTAAACTGCGGCTCTATCATAAAACTGCCAGTTTTATCAATATAACCCCACTTTCCGGTTAATTCCACATTGGCTAGACCTTCTTTAAAGCTAAACGCATTCTTAAACTGCGGATTGATAGTCATTTTCCCAGTTTCATCAATAAATCCCCAAAGACCATTTACTTTTACCGCCGCCAGTCGATCGGTAAAACTCCAAACCGCATCATACTGGGGATTTATCGCCATTGTCCCAGTTTTATCAATAAATCCCCACAGGCCATTTAATTTCACCGCCGCCCGTCCTTCAGAAAATCCCAAGGCTTCCTCAAATTGGGGTTCGATGATAAATTTACCCGTAGTATCGATAAATCCCCATTGACCATTTAATTTTACCCCCGCCAGTCCCTCAGTGAAACCCCAGACAAAATCAAACTGGGGCAGGATAACAATTTTGCCCGTTTCATCAATATAACCCCATTTCCCATTAATTTGCACTGCTGCTCGCCGGTGGAAAAACCCCCAAGCCACATCAAATTGGGGCTTAATTATCAGATGTCCGGTTTCGTCGGCATAACCAAATTTGCCTTTATGGAAAACTGCGAATAAATTGAGTGATTCTGGTTCTTGGACTAATAAGATTGTGGGGAGATTAGGGGAAACATCCTGGGGAGGGATAAGAGATGAGGATAAAACGAGAGACAGAAACAGGGAATCAAACATATAAATTACAGATTGTTTATCGATAAATTGCCGATTGCTGAAAGCTCCAGTAGATGCCTGTTTTCATGGCTGAATTTGGGGAGTTGATGAGATTAATTATAGCAAATTGTAGGAGCAATTCGCGAATCGCCCCTACAAATGACAAATGACAAATGACAACCAATTAAACCGCGTCCGGGTCAATCCCCAATTCTTGCAGTTTTTCTGCTAGGCGTTGGGCTCGTTGTTCTGCCACTTCAGCTCGTTGGGCTTCCATCATTCGCTCAGTTTCCAATTCGATATAGGTGGCAAATTTGCGACCATCAGGGCGATAGATTTCTAACCCTGAATCCCCCATTTGAAACCGAATGCCTAACCGGGGGGAAACCCAGCCGTTGATTTCTGCTATGGCAGTTAATTTATCTCCCTGACGTATCCAGCCACCGAAATCGATTTTATCCGGGTCATAGATATAGTATTCTTCTACACCATAATCCCAATAAAACTGCCATTTTTTCGTCATTTCGCTGATGGTATTACCGGGAGATAATACCTCAAACACTACTTGGGGAGGAATGTTATCCTCTTTCCACTGGAGATAAGACCCTCGTTTGCCTTTGGGACGCCCAAAAGCTACCAGAATATCTGGGGCAATTTTCAGACTGTTGTTTTTCTCGACGGGATACCAGAGTAAATCACCGGCGACAAATACGTTGGGGTCATCTTTGAATAAGGCATCGATACCGCCTTGGATGGTGACTATCCAGCGAAATTGTTCGGTGTTGTCTGCCATTGGTTTGCCGTCGCTTTCGGGGTAGATGATTTCTGGTTTGGCCGGGGGGTTGATTTGTGTTAACATTGCTGCCTCCGGGGAGTTGATGATGATTAATTATAGGAGATAGTTCGTAGTTGGGCTTTAGCCCTCTTTTTTTGGTTTTTTTGGGCTGAAGCCCAACTACAAACCTTTTGGGCTGAAGCCCAACTACAAACCTTTTGGGCTGAAGCCCTACTACGAACTTTGAGGGCTGAAGCCCTACTACGAACCTCATAAGAGGGCTGAAGCCCTACTACGAACTTTGAGGGCTGAATTTTAATTTGACCAAATTGGTTGACAATCTAAGGTGAATTGTGGTAAGATATTCTCACCGGATACTGTGGTAGGATTACTGATAGTTTCGGGGTTTTGTTGGGGGCGATAAATGGTGATGGTGCGGGTTTGGGGGTCGATTAACCAGCCTAATTGAGCGCCATTTTCTAGATATTCTTGCATTTTGTCTTGGAGGGTTTTAAGGCTGTCTGTGGGGGAGCGCAATTCTATCACGAAATCGGGGCAAATTGGGGGAAATTTAGTTTTTTGTGCGGGGGTGAGGGTATCCCATTTGGCTTGACTGACCCAGGAGGCATCGGGGGAGCGGTTTGAGCCGTTGGGGAGTTTAAACCCCACGGAAGAGTCAAAGACTTTGCCTAATTTACTGTGGCGGTTCCAGGCGTGTATCTGATAGGTGATTTCGCTATTGCGGTTGCCGGTTTCTCCCCCGGTTGGGGGCATGATGATGAGTTCTCCTCGGTGGGTGCGTTCAAATCTTAAATCGCGGTTGTTTTGACAAAGTTGCCAATATTGTTCCTCGGTTAATTCGATGTTTAATTCTAGGGATTCTTCTAGGGGGATGGTGTTTTTCATATGAATTTGATATGGGAGGATAATTATATTATAGAGCTTGTTCACCAGTCGCTTAACACATTGCCCTCACCCTAAATCCCTCTCCCAAAAAGGGAGAGGGACTTTGAGAGCCGCTCAGATTATTTCTGAACAGGCTGTA
>DVDU01000084.1 GCA_015296065.1 Oscillatoriaceae cyanobacterium M33_DOE_052
ACGGGGAGGGGTGGGAGGAGGGGGAAGATGGGGAGGGGTGGGAGGAGAGGGAGGAGGGGGAAGATGGGGAGGGGTGGGAGGAGAGGGAGGAGAGGGAGGAAGATTGCTTCCCACACTTCCCACACTTCCCACACTTCCCACACTTCCCACACTTCCCACACTCCCCACACTCCCCACACTCCCCCCGTCCCCCTCTTGCTATAGGTTGGGTAAGGCGAAGCGCGCCACCCAACAAATTCAGGTAAAATGTTGGGTTACATTTCATTCAGTCCAACCTACAAAGGTTATAATCCAAAGGAGTTGGATCTTAGGAAAGAATCATGAGCATTTACTTGGGGATTGACATTGGTGCTAGCACCGTCAAACTGGGATTATTTGATCCAGAAAAAGGGGTCATCGGAGAAAGGTTAGATCGTCCCAGCAGCGCATCTGAGGGTCCCGACGCTACCGTAAATGTGATTAAAACCGCCACCAGTGAGCTACTCCAAGCCAATGATCTACAATTCAAGGATTTAAAAGCCATTGGTGCTTGTTGTCCCACTCCTATTGATGCTTCGGGAATGTGTGTTTATCCCACCAATATCGATCGCTCTTGGCAAGGGGTCAACGTTCGCCAAAAACTGTCCGAGGCTCTCCAGTTACCCGCCCTCCTCCTCAATGATGGAGACGCAGCCGCTTACCAGGAATACAGGGTCCGCTCGGCTCAAAATAAGGCTTCTTCCTGCATGGCTCAGTTTATTACCGGAACCGGATTAGGTGGCGCTTTGATTATCAACGGGAAAATCTGGTCGGCTCCGGCGGTTTCCGCAGAATTGGGTCATATTTGTATTGATAGTTCGGAAAATGCCGACCTCTGCGGATGTGGTGCGAGGGGATGTGTGGAAACGAGAGCCTCTTTATTGGGTCTGAGAAATATAGTTAAACACCGACAGGCGAAGGGGAATGTGCCCGAAGCGTTACAAGGAGAGCCTATGGAGGTGGCGAAAACCCTGCGTCGCTTGGGTCAAATGGATGATCCACTGTCCGATGTTGTCGCTATTTGGCAAGAGTATTTTACCAGCCTGGGGATAGCGGCTCGTAATGTCGTCAATATCTTAGGCTGTGACCTGATTGTGATTTCTGGGGGAGCGCAAGAAAAGGAAAAAACGGCATCCGATGGGGCCTATCAACGATTTAAACAGGATGCGATCGCCTCGATTCGTCAGGGAATTGACCATAGTTTCCCCCATCTCACCCAGACAAGGGTGGAATGGTCTATTGATACGCTCCTAGACAGTGCTGCTTACGGTGCGGCTCAATATGCCAGTGTGACAGGGAATACTAAGTCGTAGGTTGGGTAAGGGAACTCCAACAACTAAAACCGCCAAAAAACCCCACAGCGTCAAGCCAGGAGGCTACACGGACGAAGCCTGCCTCCGCAGGCTAAACAAAAAAACCGACTTGTTACAACCGGATTGGGTATTAGTCAAAAAACCTGGTTTCGGAGTCTGGGTTGGGGGGAGCAAGCCCGTATTTTTCAAGATGTTAATGAGAGAATACAGCCTGTTCAGAAATAATCTGAACGTATCTCAAAGTCCCTCTCCCCACCTGGGAGAGGGATTTAGGGTGAGGGCAATGTGTTACGCGATTGGTGAACAAGCTGTAATTGCCTATCAAGCAGGAATGTTGAAAGCCGATAAGTTAACAGAAATAGTTGCCAAATTAATCGCTATTTTGCAGCAGGAATGAGGAATGACGGATTTCCGCCGGGATAGCAATGTGGGTGGGTCAAAGAAACTGGGTTTATCGCAATATCTCTGTTTTTCTCCCAAGATTTAACAAAGAAACCCGGTTTCTGAGGTTTCGGTTTTGGTAAGATGGGCTAAAATAGTTAAATAGATTCGTCAGGCCAGTTAGTTGCGAGGTTAATTGATGAATAAAATCACCCTAGAAGAAGTCAGTCAAAATTTAAGCAATTATCTGCAACGCGCCCAAGCTGGAGAAAGTTTTGTGATTTTTCAGGCAGACCAACCTGTTGCTAAAATTGTTTCGGCGAAATCCGAGGGGATTTTAGAGGCGTTTGATGCCTTTCGCGATCGCATTGTGGCCGAGGGGATAGATTTAGAGAGTGATGATATTTTTGCCAATGTTCGGGACGACACTCCAACTCCTGAAAAGCCCGGGTGGTGATGAGGATGAAATTTCTCCTAGATACTAACATTATTTCAGAAAGTATTAAGCTCCAGCCCAATCCGATTTTTTTAGGGCAGTTTCGGCAAAATTTGCCAGAATCAGCGGTAAGCGAAGCTATGCCGTTAGGCTTATCGCATCAGTGACATGGCATGAGCTTCTTTACGGGTTTCATCGCTTGCCCGAGTCGCGACGAAAAAGACTTTTATCTGATTACTTAAACCAGGTCATCCAGGATAAAATGATTATCCTGCCCTATTGCGATCGGGCGGCGGAATGGTTTGCCGTTGAACGGGCGAGATTGACCACTTTGGGTCGAACGCCTTCTTACCCGGATGGACAGATTGCCGCGATCGCCAGGGTTAACGATTTGGTTCTAGTGACTCGTAATGTCTCAGACTTTGCTGATTTTGATGGATTACCCCTTGAAAATTGGTTGGATTAGATAAAGAAACCGGGTTTCTCGCAAGATCTCTGTTTTTATACCAAGATTTAACAAAAAAACCCGGTTTCTGAGGTTTCGGTTTTGGGAAGATGGGGTAAAATTGAGTGACCCAAACCTCCGCATTTAGGTCGGATAGCGGAAATACCCAATTGAGCAGCAGCTTTTGCCGAGGAGAGATAAGCGATGAAAATTATTGATATTAACCAAGCCTTACCGCAAATTATCGAACTGATAGAAATGGCTTTTGCTGGAGAAGAAATTGTGATTAGAAAAAATAATCAGCAAACCATTAAAATTTCTCCAGTTTTATCGCATCAGCCGCGTCCCCCTTTATTTGGGTGCGATAAAGACCGGATTTCCCTCAGTGATGATTTTGATGAACCATTGGATGATTTTCAGGACTATATTTAATGCGATTACTCCTTGATACTCATACGGTACTCTGGTTTTTTATGGGAAATTCCCAGTTGAGCGATAAGGTCCGTGATTTGGTCGAAGATGTTCATAATCATAAGCTGATTAGTGTGGCTACGGAATACTTGTAGGGAAACGGCAGTGCCGTGTCCTCTAACTCGCAGCATCTCGATTTTTTCACAAATATTTAACAAAGAAACCAGGTCAGAAAACAATGATGATAGACTTAGGCCAACTGGAGGTGAAGGTTAACATGATTCAAACTGCGATCGCACTGCCGATGGAAAAAATTGCTGAATTTTGCCAAAAGTGGAATGTAACCGAGTTGGCATTATTCGGCTCGATTCTCCGGGATGATTTTAATGCGAATAGTGATGTTGATGTGATGGTACAATTTCATCCTGAAGCCCATCCAACTCTGTTTGATTTAGCTGAAATGGAAGAGGAACTCAAACAACTATTTCAGCGAGATGTTGATTTAATGACTCGGAAGGGAATTGAAACCAGTCGGAACTATCTGCGTCGCCAAGCTATTTTATCTTCTGCACGGGTGATTTATGGAACGGGATGTGAAATCTTTTGCTAGGGGGCAGAGAAACCGGGTTTCTCGCAATATCTCTGTTTTTCTACCAAGATTTAGGAAAGAAACCCGGTTTCTGAATCTGGGGTGAAGAGGACAAGAAACCGGGTTTCTAGCAGCATCTCTGTTTTTCTACCAAGATTTAGGAAAGAAACCCGGTTTCTGAGAGGTTTCTACCAGCATCTCGATTTTTTCACAAAGATTTAACAAAGAAACCAGGTTTCACCAGTTGCGGGGATGGGGTAAAATCGGGGTCATAGTCCCCTGGTGCCTTGCTATGAATGAAGAACGCATCGCCGCCTATCTCAATCTGATTCAAGAACTCCTCGCCTGTCCCAGTGGGGAGGAAAACCAAATCCTCAACCAGTCCAGTGAGTTGCTGGATGAGGGGTTTGTCATGGTAGTATTGGCTAAATCGCTCCAGGCGACGATAGAGGGGGAAGACCATCCGGCTCGGTTTTTGAAGAGTTTGGCGGAGCAGGTGGCAGAGTATATCGGGATGGAATTACCAGAGATAGAGAATCCCCAGGGTTTAGGCCATCTGATGCAGAACGCGCCCGTTTTAGAAACCTTACAGCAGTTCATCCAGGCGGATACTTGGTCAAAGTCTCAGGAGTATTTGGCGCAATACCCGGAGCTATTGGGTGATGATGTGGATGCACTGTTAAGTCAGTTGATGGAGATGGTGACAGAGCAGGAAAGGTCAGTGTTGCAGGAGCATCGGGATTTGTTGCAACGGTGTCGAGAAATTGGCATAGAGCAGGGGTTTGAGGAAAAACGGGCCAATGTGAGAGCGGCTCGAATGCAGTCAGCCCAAGCAGAATTGCCCCCGGAACTAATGGAACTTGTGGAAGACCCGCAAATGAGGGAACTTTTAGAAAATCCGCAAATGATGGGGTTGGTGCAAGATATTTTTGGGGCATTGCAGGAGAGTAACATCGCACCAGATGACCTGGAAATATCTGTGCGGGTTCGTCCGGAGTTAATGGGGCGAGTGGCAGAGATGGCAATGGGGGGAACGGGGTTGGGAAATCTGCTCAATGCCGAGAACTCAGGCGATGCCTTGACTCAATTTTGGAAACAACTACTGCAAGCAGAAATGCAAAGTGGTGGGGATGCAGCCGCAGTGCATCAGGTGATGCGGCCATATATGGGGTTAATTGTTCCCGCCTTGGGGGATGTGATTGCCCAGTCAATGCCGGGACTTCTGGCTCAGTATCCCGACCAAGCAGAAGGGGTGGCAGGCTTAGTAGAAGATACCTGCACCAGTATTCGACAATTCCCCTATGGTCGGTATGCAGAAGCCTTAGAGATTGCCATTCGCGGCTATGATGTGGTGTTGGCACTGGGAGTCTATAGCCCCCAAGGACGGGCGCAAACCCTGAATAACCTGGGAGTTGCCCGCAGCACCCAAGCCGAGATGGGCATCGAACCCGCTGAGAATCTCCAAAAAGCCATCACCGCCTACAATCAAGCCGCAGAAATTTTGCGGCAGCCCGGATTAGAAAAAGACCTCTCCAGTACCCTGAATAACCTGGGAAATGCCCGCCTCACCCAAGCCGAGAGGGGCATCGAACCGGCAGAGAATCTCCAAAAAGCCATCACAGCCTACAATCAAGCCGCAGAAATTTTGCGGCAGTTAGGGTTAGCCCGCAACTTAGCAACAACCCTGAATAACTTTAGTTTTGCCTACCAAGCTCAATCTCGCCTACCCAGTAATAGCCCCGACGAGAAACAAGCAGCCCTAGACAATGCCTACCGTAGCTTCCAAGAAGCTCTAGACCGGGTGGAATATCTCCGGGGGGAAATTGGCGCCAATAGTGAGGGCTATAAACGCAACTTTAATGAAGAGTGGAATAAAGTTTATCGCGGTATGGTGGAAGTGTGCCTAGAATTGGGCAGATACCAGGATGCCATTGAATATGCAGACCGGAGTAAAGCCCGTAACTTGGTGGAACTCATGGCTACCCGTGACGCATATCCGGGGGGCGTGATTCCCGATGACATCCGCCAACAGTTGCAAGAACTGCGCCAAACCATTGCCGCCGAAGACTACCGTTTACAAAAAGAGAAGAACCCAGACCGAACCCACCTCGACCAACTGCGGCAAGAATTTCAGAAGAAATTCCCCTATAAACCCCTGCATTTCCAGGCGATGCAAGAGTTACTGGATGAGGAAACCGCCATTTTGGAATGGTACATCCTAGAGGATAAATTCCTCACCTTCACCCTCACCCGTGAAAAACTTTATCTCTGGACATCTTCCCAGGAAGACCGACAAAAGCTCATTGGCTGGACAGTTGCCTATCTCACCGACTACCGCAACCGCAACAACAGCCAATGGCGTGAGACCCTGGCCCAACGCCTGGAAGAACTCCCCAAAATCCTGCATCTGGATGAAATTCTGCAAAACCTGTTTAAAAACTTCCCCAAATGCCAAAAACTCATCCTTATCCCTCACCTTTACCTGCATCTGTTCCCCCTCCACGCTTTACCCGTTCATCTTCCCTCATCCCCCAACCCCCTTCTCCCAGAAGGGGAGAAGGGGGCTAATTCCCCCTCTTCTCCCCTCTCCCCACTTGGGAGAGGGGCCGGGGGTGAGGGCCAATCTTCTCCCCTCTCCCCACTTGGGAGAGGGGCCGGGGGTGAGGGCAAATTCCTACAAGACCTCTTCCCCAAAGGTGTCACCTACGCCCCCAACTGCCAACTGCTGCAACAAGCCCAAAGCCGCCCCCGGTTCAACTTTAACCAACTCTTCGCTATCCAAAACCCCACCAATGACATCAAATGGGCAGACACCCAAGTTGAAACCATTCGCAAATTCTTCCCCCAACGGAAAACACTGGGAACCAAAGCCACCAAAGCGAATTTCCTCGCCCAAGACCTCAGCCAAACCCATCACCTATTCTTCTCCTGTCATGGCAGCTTTAAGCCTAACTCCCTCCTGAATTCTGGCTTAATCTTGGCGGATGGAGTCCTCTCCTTAGAAAACATCATCGCCAAGCTGAACCTCAAAGAGTGCAGCCTTGTCACCCTCTCCGCCTGCGAAACCGGACAAGTCGCCCTTGACCAAACCGACGAATATATCAGCATCGCCAGTGGTTTCCTCCTTGCCGGGAGTCCCAGGGTCCTGATGAGCCTCTGGTCTGTGGATGAAGCCTCTACCGCCCTGCTGCTGATTAAAACCTACGAACTGCTGCAAAAACAACCGGGTAAACTCGCCCAAGCCTTGCCAGCGGCTCAAAAATGGCTCCGAGAGACCACCAACAGCGGATTTTATGCCTGGGTACAAAAATCCCCCCTCTTAGATGACCATTGGCGAAAACACCTCGCCCAAGTTTTCCAAATCGAGCAAAATAAAGAAGGGGCAGATTTCCGCCCCTACGAGTCCCCTTATCACTGGGCGGCGTTTTGTGTAGTTGGACAAGGAGAGCAAAAAATGGCACGGGACAGAGACAAAATCGAAGCCTTTGAAGTCCTCTTGGGTGAAGACTTGGACTACCTCTTGGCCCCTTATCGGCAAGCCCTGGATGAATTGCAACTGGGGGATGATGACGAGCAAAACGCTCAAGCCATTGAAACCTGGCTGGCCACCCGTGAACCCCTCTACCAAGAGTATCAGAAACAACTCGCCACCCTCACCGCCGCGAATCCTCTGTTAGGTCCAACCACAGAAATGGGGATTGGAGGTTCTAAAGCCAATACCAAAGGCTCTACGCTTGAGGAGTTGCTCAGTAATATCAAAAAACGTAATACGCCACCGCCTCCCCCTGAGAAGTCTTAATCTGCCCCGACTGATTCAGGTTAAGCCAGGAAAAAAGCCGATGTCATCAACCATTCAAGATTTAGTGGAAATCGTGGAAGCATTACCCACAGATGTTCAGGAGCAAGTGATTGCTCATTTACGCGAGTATATTGCGGATTTGCAGGATGAACAACGGTGGGACGCATCCTTTCAGCGCACCCAGTCCGCCTTAGTTGCAGCCGCACAGCAGGCGAAACAAGAGCGTTTGGCAGGAAAGTCCTCGCCGATGGATTATGACCAGTTATGAAATCTGAGGTTTTGCCGTCATTTTGGGCTGAGTATCGCCAGCTTAGTCCTGAGATTCGCCAACGGGCTCGCATCGCTTATCGACAATGGGCAGAAAATCCATTTTATCCTTCACTATATTTCAAATGTATTAACTCGGCGGCAGAAATTTGGTCAGTTCGCGTCACGCGGGGTTATCGAGCCTTGGGCTTCAGGGATGGCGATACAGTCACTTGGTTTTGGATTGGTAGCCATGATGATTATGAGCGTTTTTTTGGATAACAAATGACCAAACTTGGTAAATTAATTTAACAAATATCGTGAAAAATATCACCCTTACCCTTTACGCTTTCCACCTAAAACAAGGCTTAGGTGATTCCCCGGAAACCACCAAAAATCAGGGTGTTAAACTGTGGGAAAGCCTCGTAAAATTGAGCAACGTTTATCCCTTTCCCGAATTGCAAAACCTTAAGTCTCAACTGGTTTCCTACACCGCCGACCCTCAAGGCAACTATCAGTATCAGCCGGAAAAAGAAGAAACCATCACTGGAGAATGTTTAACCCCTCAGCAAGAAGTCATTACCCTGAGTCAAATTCCCACATCCCAAGGCTTTAAATTAACGGGAGAAATCGAACCATATTTACTCAATGATACCTATTGCCTGACGCTGACGCTCAATCCTGAAAACACCGACACCGAGCTAGATTTATCCGCTCTAACTGCCTTTCATTCAGACCAATTAATCACTGGAGTTACCGCAGATTTAGGCAAAGTTTTGGTTTTTTATGGCGAACAAAACTATTTGCTCAAAAGTCCTAACCGCAAAGAAGCCAAAGAATGGGCTACTGCTCTATGTGCCAATACTAACCTCAATCCCGAATTTCGGGGAGAATTTACCCTGTTTAATTGCCCAGGATTTTGGTTTGACGCTTCCGGTTTAACCCTGTGGATTCTCTTAGCTAAACCAAATCAGTTTGAGGGCAAGAAATTTTCCGAGAATGCGCCGATGTTTAGGGGGTTACTGTGGAGCTATAGTAAAATCAACTCCACTTACCGCGATGCGCAAGCTGCCTATAAAAATGGCAAAACGTATTATAACAAACTTGAGAAAAAAATGGAAGATTTTTCTCGAATTTATCAAAAAACTTCCAGCCAAAAAAACTCCAGTCAACGCCTCAAGCATTTAGATACCATGATTGAATCCGTCCCCCAAGACTTGCTCTATTATCACTGCTGTTTACGTGATATCAAGGCGCACTACACAACGATTAAAACCAATATTCAGAATTTCCAAACCGCTTTAGGGCATTTAATCGCCGCTGGCAATAAACTCGATGTCTGGTCAAATCTCGCCGAGAAAACCTACCCTCGCTATCTCCAACAAGTTGAGCGGTATTTAGAATATTTAGAACCAGGGAAGGATTTGTTTAGCGAGTTGATTAACACGATTAGAGCAACAGCGGAAATTGAACAGGCGAAAAGCAACCAAAAGTTACAGGACCAAATTCAATCCGTGGGCGTGGGCATTGCGGCGGGAGCCATTGTTGCTTCTACTTCGGGTTTAATCACCCAACCTTGGGGTTTACCCAACGGCCAAAAAATCGACCCGCCGTTTATGCTTCCTCACCCATTTCTCATCGCTCTATTTGCCAGTGTTTTCTGTTCTGTGGGAGCCTGGTGGCTCGCCACTAAAGAGATTCAAAAAAGGCGAAAATGACGCCACACTATCCCGGCGTGGGTTTTGCCCGTCTATCTGTCCCCTCTCCCTCTCCCAAAAAGGGAGAGACTTTGATATAGTAGGGTGGGCAGTGTCTAACGGAGAATTCTTTTGATAACCAGTGTGCTGTAGTGGGCGCACTGCCCACCCGACAGAACTCGGCAGCAGAAATTTGGTCATTATGATAATTTTTTGGGGGAACAAATGAGATGATTGGCACTCAGCAGATTCAGCTATCAATGCCAGAAATCACCGCCTTTTGTCACAAATGGCGGGTGACAGAATTCGCTTTGTTTGGTTCAGTGCTGCGGGAAGATTTTAATGACCAGAGCGATATTGATGTTTTGGTGTCTTTTACCGCCGATAGTCCTTGGACAATCTTGGATTTAGTTGTCATGGAACAGGAATTGGCGGCTTATTTCAATCGCGATGTCGATTTAGTAGAAAAGCAGGTAATTGAAAAGAGTTCTAATACCATTAGAAAAGCTAATATTTTGAATTCCGCCCAAGTTATTTACGCTCTCCAATAAAACTTTATGAATTCTCGCGATCGGGCTTCTTTGTTAGACATTATAAAAGCGGCTGAACTCAGCCAGTCTTTTGTTCAAGACATGGATAAATTCAGCTTTACTCAGGATATCAAAACTCAGTCAGCCGTCCTATATCAAATTGCGATTTTAGGAGAGGCTGTTAAACGGCTTTCTCCAGAACTTCGGGACAACTATCCCGATATTCCTTGGTCAGCAATGGCAGGAATGCGTGATAAGCTAATCCATGATTATGAAGGAGTTGATATCGATCGGGTATGGCTGACATTAGAATTGAGTATTCCCGAACTCCTCAAAAAAATTAAACCTATGCTACAATTGTCTTGAGTAGGTGTATCTCAAAAATTCGCCAAAAATGGGGTTAATCTCTCTACCTGATGCAGATGCTTCGCATTTCACCCATTCATAACAACTCCCATGAAAAATATCACTCTTACCTTTTACGCTTTCCACCTAAAACAAGGCTTAGTAGAGTGGGCAGTGTCTGCCCCCCTACAAACTACTATAACCTGGGCTAAAGCCCAACTACAAACCCGGATTAACTCAAAACTAAATTATCGCGGTGGACGACGGTTTCGGCTCCTTCATAACCTAAAATATGGGGAATATCGGCGGATTTAATGCCCCGAATTTTCTGTAATTCGGTACTGGTATAATTGACTAAACCTCGCGCTACTTCTCGCCCCTCACTGTCGCATAAAACCACAGCATCGTCATGGTGAAAATCCCCATCAACGGCGGTGATACCGGCAGCTAAGAGGGATTTATTTTTATCGCAAATGGCAGTGACGGCGCCAGAGTCAAGATAGAGTTTACCGGCGGGAATTAAACCGTGAGCTATCCAACGTTTGCGGGCACTGCTGACACTCTTTTGGGGGGCAAAATGGGTGCCTAGGGGTTCTCCGGCGAGGATTTTTTCTATGTTGGCGGGGGCAGTGGAAGCGGTGATGACCGTGCGGACCCCGGCGCTAGTGGCGATGCGGGCAGCTTGAATTTTGGTTTCCATCCCCCCAGTTCCCCAACCTGTACCGGCGCCTCCGGTTTCTATTTGCAACTCGGCGAGGTCTTCCATCCGCTCCACCAAGTGGATGGGGATGGCGTCGGGATGACTGCGGGGGTCGGCGGAGTAGAGGTGTTCTACGTCGGTGAGTAAAAATAGCCAGTCGGCTTCCACTAGGCTCGCAACCATTGCGGAGAGGGTGTCGTTGTCGCCGAATTTGAGTTCTTCCACGGCTACGGTGTCGTTTTCGTTGACGATCGGGATGACGCCGAGGCGGAATAGTTCTTGAAAAGTGTTGGAGGCGTTGAGGTAGCGGCGACGCTGTACTAGGTCCGTGCGGGTGAGGAGTATTTGGGCGATCGCTTGCTCTTGGGTGGTGAAGAGGTCGTCATAGACGCGCATGAGGCGTCCTTGCCCGATCGCCGCTACCGCCTGTTTCCCCGCAATGGTTTTGGGCTTTTCTGACAGTCCGATGCGGGCGCAACCCACCCCCACCGCGCCAGAGGATACTAATACCACCCGATGTCCAAAGCGGCGCAGGTGACACAAAGTTTCCACTAAAGTGGCTATAGTCGCGATCGCCAGGTTGCCGTTATCTTGCGTGAGGCTGGAAGTGCCAATTTTAATGACAATAGTTAGAGGCATACATATTCAACCGCAGACCGATATATACAGGGGGAAAACGTAACTGATTGGTACAGCATTGGGAGCGTCCCCGCCCGCTCCTTGTACGTCGCGGTAGGGGACGCCCGCACTACTGTATCAAATCGAGGCGCTTTCCTGCTGTAACTCCTGCATCATCGCTGATCTGTGGTTAAGCAGCTCGCTTTCTCACCCCCAAACAAATAACAAATGAGAAATCAGTAATAAGCGTGGTTGTTTCACCAGCCAAAAGTTCTGGCCATAAAATTGTCTGGCTCCTCGATTAAATCCAGTAATTTTTCGGCTTTTATCGCTAGAATCAACAAAAGTCAATTAAATTAATCTGTCTCGGCTTAAAATTCCTATTTTTCTAATAAACGTAGGTAAATTTGATACAAAAATTAACATTAATCTGAAACCCAAGCTGATATTAAACTTTTTAATTTATCACCAGAGAAAAGTGTCGTTAATCACTGACTTACTGTGACCCAAATCTGTCCACCCTTGTTCCGAGTGAGAATAGAGTAAGTATTAACACTGATGCTAGGTTTGTAGGCAAAGGAGCGCGGGAAGCCTATGGCCTAGTTTCTTACCAAGGGGTGTTACCCCTCATAACGACTCCAAAAAACCATATGAACACACCCACAATCAAATTTTCCCATCCCACCTACTCTGTGGCGGAAAACAGCAATGCCGCCTATCTCACCTTCACTCGCACTGGAGACCTGAACACAGACTCATCTGTTACCCTCAACATCACTGGGGGTAGTGCCACACGAGATAGCGATTACTTCTACTACAATGGCTGGTATGACGGCGATATGGTGTTCTACGAGCAACCAGTTTACTTTGGCTGGGGGCAGGCGCAAACCACAGTGGGCATCAACATCGCTTCGGATTGGGAGCTAGAAGACACCGAAGATGTCACCTTTGAGTTGACGAATCCTTATAATGTCAACCTAGACAGCCAAAGCACTGCCACCCTGGAGATTATCGACGTTCCCCCCAACACTCCTACCGTCGAATTCTCCCACGCCACCTATTCCATTTCAGAAAATACTGGCGCGGTGCAAGCACTCGTTACCCTCAACCGCAGCGGCGACTTAAATCAAACTTCAGAGGTCCAGCTCAATCTCACTGGTGGTAGTGCCACCCAGGATGTGGACTACACCCTCTCATCTACCACCGCCTATTTTGACTACGGACAATCCCAAACCACAGTGCCAGTACAAATTCTGCCAGATGCTGAGGTAGAAAGCCTGGTGGAAGATATAAATTTGGAACTGGCGAGCCTGAGTAACGCCAATATCGGTAGCCAAAGCGCTGCAGTGGTGCAAATTAGTGACAGCAGTCCCGCCAGCGGCTCCCCCACCGTGGAATTCTCCCACGCCACCTACTCGGTGACAGAAAACAACCAATCATCGGTGCAGACGGCGATTACTCTCACCCGCACTGGGGACCTGAGCGCATACTCAGACGTACAAATTAACATCACTGGTGGTAGTGCCAGTCAGGATATTGATTACTACTGGAATTACCCCACCGCCTCCTTTAACCCTGGTGAAGCCCAAACCACAGTTTATGTGGATGTACCCGGATGGGATGAAGTAGAACCCACAGAAAATATCACTTTTGAGCTGAGTCCCGGCACTAATGCTACTATTGGCAGCCAAAGCAATGCGACAGTGGAGATTCTGGACAACACCATCACGCCTACCGTCGAATTCGCTCAACCTACCTATTCCATCTCAGAATACGGGGCGACAGTCCAGGCGATAATTACCCTCAACCGCACGGGAGATTTGAATCAATACTCAGAAGTGCAGCTCAACGTCACCGGTGGTAGTGCTACCCAAGACAGTGATTACTACTTGTATTCCCCCACAGCATACTTCTATCCCGGAGAAGGACAGACCAACGTATATATAGATATCCCCTGGAACGGCGAACTAGAAGGCACGGAAGACATCACCTTTGAACTTGTCAGCAACAGTAATGCTAATATTGGCAATCAAAGCAGTGCTGCGTTAGAAATCCTTGATGCACCGGTTCCCAGTGTAGAATTCTCCCAAGCCACTTACTCTGTCTCAGAAAATGGCGTACCTGCCCGGGCAGAAATCACCCTGAACCGCACTGGTGATGTGATGAATGCTACCGAGGTACAATTAAACATCACTGGCGGGAGCGCCACCCAAGATGCGGATTACATTCTGTTCAAACCCACGGTCATATTCAATCCTTGGGAGGAAAGCAAAACTATCTCTTTGGGGATTCCCTGGGATAGCGAAACGGAAGCAACAGAGGATGTGAGCTTTGAAATCACCGGCGTCAGTAATGCTACTATAGGCACTCAAAACACCGCCAATGTAGAAATCGCCGATAGTCCGCCGCCAACTGAATCTCCCACGGTGGAATTTGCCCACGCCGATTATACCATCTCAGAAAATGGCACCACAGTACAGGCGCTGGTGACATTGAACCGCACCGGAGATTTGAGTAACTATTCTGAAGTGATTGTGAATGGGGGCGGTGGTAGCGCGACTCAAGATAGCGATTACTACTTGAATTCTCCCACAGCTTATTTCTACCCAGGGGAAGCCAGCACCACATTTTATGTGGATATCCCGTGGGATGGTCAGGTAGAAGGGAACGAAGCTATTAATTTGAACCTGACTAATTTGAGTAATGCCATGATCGGCAGCCAAAGCACAGCTAATCTGACGATTATCGATGCTCCAGTGCCCACGGTGGAATTTTCGGCGCCCTCCTTCTCTGCCTCTGCCTCAGAAAATAGCTATAATGGGTCTGTAACCCTCACCCGCACCGGCGACCTCAACAACTACTCAGAAGTGCAATTAAACGTCACTGGGGGTAGTGCCAGCCAAGATACTGATTACTATTTCTGGTCTCCTACTGCCAGTTTCTATCCGGGACAATCCCAAACCCAGGTCGGTTTTGGCATTAATTGGGATGCGGAAGTAGAAGGCAGCGAAGATATTAATTTTGAACTCGCTGGGGTTTCTAATGCTGTCATCGGCACTGAAAGCACTGCTACCTTTAATATTCTCGATGCTGCTCAGCCGACGATAGAATTCTCGCAACCGACTTATACCACTTCAGAAAATGGTTCCTCAGCCATTCTCACCCTGAATCGCACGGGAGATTTGAGTCAATCTTCAGAAGCGTATATCAGCATCACTGGCGGTACTGCCACCCAAGATAGTGGTACTGCCAACCCAGATAGTGATTACTACTTCTGGTATCCGACAGCATCTTTTGGTCCGGGGCAAGCTCAGACAACTATTTCCGTGGATAGTATCTCCTGGGATACGCAAGTTGAAGGCACGGAAAATATCAGTTTTGAACTGACTGGGGGCTATAATGCCACGATCGGCAGTCAGAACACCACAAATGTGGATATTCTTGATGTTGCCCATACGACGCCGACGATAGAATTCTCGCAACCTACTTATTCTATCTCGGAAAATACCGGCGCGGTGCAGGCGGCGATTACTTTGACGCGCACGGGGGATTTAAACAGCGAATCCGAGGTACAACTGAATGTTGTGGGGGGCTCGGCTACTGCGGATACGGATTACGTCGCCTACTATCCTACGGGATATTTTGGCTGGGGACAATCTCAAACCACAGTGTATGTAGATATCCTGGCGGATACTGAGGTGGAAACTGCCGAGGATATCAATTTTGAGTTGGCTAGCCTCAGCAATGCCAATATCGGCAATCAAAACACGGCCACATTGCAAATTAATGACTTTGATGCGGCCAATGCGGCGTTACCTCCAACGGTGGCATTCACCCAATCCACCTACGCGGTGACGGAAGATCATAATAACTGGACACAGGCATTACTCACTCTGAATCGCACGGGAGATTTGAGTCAACCTTCAGAAGTGCAGCTCAATGTCACTGGCGGTAGCGCTACCCAAGACAGTGATTACTACTCCTGGTATCCGACAGCGTATTTTGGTTCGGGACAGGCGCAAACTACAGTTAACGTGGATATCCCGAATGATTACTATGGGGAGGTGGAAGGCACTGAGGATGTGCTATTTGATCTGGTCAGTATCAGAAGTGTTGAATGTCAATAAAAAAGTGGTAAAAATAGCCACAATTATGTTATAATGAGAGCCGCAGATAAAAAAAAAGGAGTTTAAGCATGACTAAATATTCATTCTCCATGATTCTCAAATACATCTTGAGGGACT
>DVDU01000073.1 GCA_015296065.1 Oscillatoriaceae cyanobacterium M33_DOE_052
AAGAGGGGGAAGAGGGGGAAGAGGGGGAAGAGGGGGAAGAGGGGGAAGAGGGGGAAGAGGGGGAGATAATTGACAATTATCAATTATCAATTATCAATTATCAATTATCAATTATCAATTATCAATTGTCCCCTGCCATAAGCGCAATTTTGGCTGCTGGAAATGTTTTATCCTATATTTCGGATTACTTTTTATCGCTGCTATGAGGTTGGGAGACGGATTAAAAACTAAGATATTACTAAACTCTGAAGGAATTTGGGGGAAATTCGGTTCCTGTAACAACAGGAGGCGTACCTGGGGAGCGAGTAAATGACTTAAAGACAGAATTTCTCCAAAATTATAGCGATAATTACTACTGATTAATAGGGAATTAGGCATTTGATTAATCACTTCAGCCACAACGGGATTATGATGACTGTTTTTCTTAATCCACCAAGTGTCTGAATGGGCAATCACCGCCCCAGAAACTATGCCAGCAATTAAGATGAGAGCGAAAATCGAGATAATTGGGTTTTGTCGCCGTTGATTTAAGGTTTCAAGTTGAGCGGCGGTAAAATAAGCCACAGCGATTTCAATGGCCAGATAACAGGGAATTAAATAGCGGCTAATACTAGAGCGCCTGCCCCCCCAAATTAAGTCTGGGATGATGAGGGATAAAGAGCCTACGGCCATCAAAATCACGACAAATAGCCAGACGGGGGGTGGCGTGTGGCGGATGAGAAAGTAAATAGACCATGCCACCAGCCCGAGAGAAATTAAAATCGGGACGATCGCGTACAGCTCCGTGTGAGATTCTGAGTCAAAATTGATATCGAAAAACAGCCGGGAAATGTTGGCGGCCCAAATCTTGAGCAGGGAAAATAGGGGCATTTTATCCCCAGTCCAGGCGGTGGTAGTCTCGACGCGAGACCAGTTGCGGCTCACTGCTAACATCCAGGGGGAAAACATGACTAATGCCGCCACTAAAGCCACCAGATAGCCAGCAGTCCCTCGGCTCCAGTCCGCAGGTAAGCCGGGGCAGTGGCGGCGTACCTTCATCCGCCACAGGTTAACGGCCACAAGATAAATACCATGAGCCAGAGCCACCAAACCTGAGAGCAAAAACGTGTAGAAACTCACAGCCAAACTGCCAGCATAGAGCCATAGGGAAAGTCCCCCAGAAACCGGGTTTCTCGACGAGATGTCTCGGAGCTTGACGGAGATTTTCCGCAAGAAACCCGGTTTCTCTTCCACGTGACAAGGGACAAGGGACAAATTACGCAATAACAGCCAACTGGAGAGCAAAATTGTCACGATCCACAAACTGTATGGTCTGGCTTCGCGGGCATAGAGGATGTGGAAAGGGGAAACGGCGATGATTGCCACTGCCACTTCTGCCACTAGGGGGGAGGCAAACAACGATCGGCACAGGAGGTAAATTAAAGGAAATGCCAGTAAACTGATGCTGGCAGATAATCTTCTAATGACTGCCACGGAATCGCCAAAACACTCGCACCAAAATCGCGCCATCAGATAATAAAGTGGTGGGTGATGGGGGTCTTCTAAAGCGAGGGATTGTAGCACATCGCGCCCGGTTTTGTCTGGGGTGAAGTGTTGGTATTTTTGCAGTTGGGCAGGGGTAATTACCTGGCCATTAAAGACAGCGGTTATAACTTCCGCTTCTCTGTAGCCTGCAATTCTCAGACTGGTGTAAGTTTCATCATGCCAGTAAATTTGACCTTCAATATTAACGAAACGAAAAAAATTCCTATTCCTCCGATTAATAGCAACAATAATTTTGTGGTTTTTTTAGCCATAAAATGCTCCCAAATTGGCGGCTGAGCGCCAAACATCAACAATCTAAAATTCCCCAAATCTTCACGGTGCCATCGTGACTGCCACTGACGATGAATTGGCCATCAGGGCTGATGGCTACGGCATTGACCTTACGGGTGTGACCGACGAGAGTCCGGAGGGTAATGCCCCTCTTCGGGTCCCAAATCTTGACGGTTCTATCCCAACTGCCGCTAATCAGGGTGCGTCCGTCAGGGCTGAATGTGGCACTATTGAGCCGTTTGGTGTGACCGATGAGGGTGCAAACCCTCGCCCCAGTGCTGGCATCCCAGATGTTAATCTTACCTTCATTAGTGCAGGTAGCTAGCAACGCCTGCCCGGTGTGGCCGTGGGGGAGTTCTGGTCCGTTGTAGGCAATCCCATGCAATATGCTGCCATCGCTGGGGAGGATGTGTCTGAGTCTGGTGGTGGTGAGGTCCCAAATGCGGACGGCTCCATCGGCACTGGCGCTAGCTAATTGGGTGCCGTCGGGGTTGAAAGCGATGCTATATACCCAACTGAAATGACCGGTGAGGGTTTGGCGGCACTTGCCACTGGTGATATCCCAAATTCTAATACTGGTATCCCAACTGCCGCTGGCAATGGTTTGGCCGTCGGGGCTGACGGCGACGCTACAGACGTTTTGGGTGTGACCGGTGAGGGTTTGGCGGCAAGTGCCGCTGGGGATATGCCAAATTTTGATGGTGTTGTCAGCACTACCGCTGACGAGTACAGCATTATCGCTGTCTGTGGTAGTGCGGTAGGCGACGCTATAGACTCGATCGCGATGTCCCTGCAGGGTGTGTAGTAAGCGGTGGGTCTGCAGGTCCCAAATCTTGATGGTGCCGTCATAACTGGCACTGGCGATCGTACTTTCTGACGCCCCCTCTTGCCGTCTCCCCGTCTCCAAGTCTCCCCGTCTCCAAGTCTCCCCGTCTCCAAGTCTCCCCGTCTCCCCGTCTCCCCATCTCCCCTGTGGGGGACTGATGGCGACCCCTCGCACTGCGGATGTGTGACCGTGAAGGGTAGCCAGACAAATAATATATTTGTAGGGATGGTGTTCTGTGAGCGCTTGCTGAATTTCTGGATCGGGTTGGTTGACGAGAAGGGAATAGGCTGCCCACCGGATCTGGTGGTGGGGGGATTGCAGGGCTTCGATGATTAAATCTAACCCGGCGGGGCCGTAGTTGAGGGCGTCTTGCAGGGCGACAATTTGACCGGGGATGGAGCTGTAGCGAGCCCGCTTTCTGGCTCCTTCGATACCTCCCAAAACTACGCCATTGAAGGGGGGGGGTTGTTGGCCTCCTAATACAACATCGTCGGGGCGCGGCTGCTGCATGAGTCTTTTCTCTACAAGGATATTAACTAAATCTCGGCAGAAACTCTCTTCGGTTTGTAGTTGGGCTTTAGCCCTCCGGAATTTGGGCTAAAGCCCAACTACTTTCCTGGAATCTAAGAACCGATGCCCCAAATTTTAATTGTGCTGTCGCGGCTGCAACTGGCGATGGTTTTGCCGTCGGGACTGATGGCAACACCGCTGACGCGCTGGGTGTGACCGCGAAGGGTTTTTCTCAGGGTGCCTGTGGCGATGTCGATGATTTTAATTGTCCGATCGCAACTACAGCTCACGAGGGTGCGACCGTCGGCGCTGATGGTGACGCCAGTTACCCAGTCGTTGTGGTTGGTGAGGGTTCTTTTTAGCTCCCCTGTATGAGCATCCCAAATTTTGATATATCCGTCCCAACTACCGCTGGCAACGAGGGGCAAAGATGATGGAGCGTTTATGGGGGCAATGGCGATACTGGTGACGGAGCGATCGTGTCCCCGGAGGGTACGCCTTACCCGAACACCAACGCTGCGCAGACCGATCGGTTCAGGTCTGCTGCCAGTATCGCTGCCTATATCCCAGATTTTAATCGTGCCATCTTCACTACCGCTAATTAATTGCCGTCCTTCGTCGCTGTAGGCGACGCTCTGCACCATACCCGCATGACCCCGAAGAGTGTGCAGTAAAGTACCATTATTCATGTCCCAAATTTTGATACTTTTATCTTCGCTACAGCTCGCAATGCCACTACCACCGGGGGCAACAGCCACTCCCAAAACCTTCCCGGTATGTCCGGTGAGGGCTCCGAGCAAAGTTCCAGACTGCACATCCCAAATTTTCACCGTGCCATCATAACCGCCACTGGCTAATCTTTTGCCATCGGGAGTCCACGCTAAGTCATACACCATGCCGGTATGACCAGTGAGGGTTTTAATCTCGGTGCCCAATTTCCCATCCCAAATCTTAATTGTGCCATCATTGCCGCAACTGGCTAATTTTGATTCTGTGGGGGAAAAGGCAATGCTGTTAATGCTATGAATATGTCCTTTAACAGTTTTTTTGCAGGTAAAAAGTTGATAAATATTAAAGTCAATTAATGCTGCTTTTACTTCGACCTCTTCTCTGTCTTTCAGGAGAAAATAAGCATATTTTTGAATTATACTATCTGGGTCTTTTAAGGCTTGAATTAATATGTCTAAGCCGCCTTTGTGCGGATAATTGACTGCCTCTTTTAATGCTGCCCTTTTTTCTTCAATAGCTTTAGCCGCAAAACGTCGTTTGACTCCGGCGATACCTCCGAGGACGGCTGCCGTTACCGGTGGCGGGTTGTCACCCCCCAGCACGGCATCGTAGATTTTGGGCTGATTAGTCATTGGTCAAAAGTCCTTTGTTCATACTCCCAGAAACCGGGTTTCTTGACCAGGATATCTGTCAAGGGACAAGGCAGCTCGTTTGAGAAACCCGGTTTCTTCTCCCCGGACTAAGGGTTATTCTCCGTCTATGGGGGCGAAACCCTGACGTTGGATGTTTTCGGTGATAGTTCGGGGCTCTAAAAATTGTAGCAAATAGTCAGGACCTCCGGCTTTAGAACCGACGCCAGACAGTTTGAAGCCGCCGAAGGGTTGCCGGGAAACGATCGCCCCAGTAATCCCCCGATTTATATACAGGTTGCCTACTTCAAATTCCGCCCCTGCTTGGTCGATGTGGGAGGGAGTGCGGGAATATAAACCGCCAGTGAGGGCATAATCAGTGCTATTGGCTAGTTCTAGAGCTTCCTGGAAGTTCTGCACTCGCATCACTGCCAACACTGGACCGAAGATTTCTTCCCGGGCAATTGCTGCTTCTGGCTTTACGTCTTGAAAAATGACTGGACCGATAAAATAGCCCTCCTCTGGTGTGGCCATTTCCAAAGCCGGTTCGGCTTCGGCTTTGCCTTTGGCGATGTACTCTTGGATCCGGTCTCGTGCGGCGGCATCAATTACTGGTCCGACTTTGGTGCTGGGTTCTGTGGCCGGTCCGACATTCAAGCTGCGGGTAGCTTCGATCAACCGGTGCAAGAAGTTCTCGTAAACTGGCTCTAATACGATGACTCGGGAGCAAGCGGAGCATTTCTGGCCGCTGTACCCAAATGCGGAATGCACTACCCCGGCTACGGCTTGGTCGAGGTCGGCGCTCTCATCTACGATAATCGCATTTTTGCCCCCCATTTCGGCAATCACCCGTTTGAGGTGCTTTTGTCCGGGTTGCAATACGGCGGCATCGGCGAAAATGCGGCAGCCGACTTCCTGGGAACCGGTAAACACAATGGTATTGACATCTTTGTGTTTGACCATGTAAGACCCGACAGTGGAGCCTTTGCAGGGAACGAAGGCGAATACTCCGGGTGGTATCCCTGCCTCGATGAGGATTTCTGCCAGCTTGGCGGCGATGACGCTGGAAACTTCTGCTGGTTTCAGGAGGGTGCAATTTCCGGCGACTAAAGATGCCACGGTCATCCCTGTGGGAATTGCTAGGGGGAAATTCCAGGGGGATATGACTAAGGTAATGCCGCGAGGTTGATAGTGATAGCGGTTGGTTTCTCCGGCTACATCATAATTAGTCCCTGGTTGTAGCCGTTCCATTTCGGCGGCGTAGTAGCGGCAGAAATCTATGGCTTCGGAAACTTCCCCGTCTCCTTCCCGCAGGGGTTTGCCGACTTCAAAGGCCATCCAGGCGGTGAGTTCGTGGCGGCGTTTTTCTAGCAAGTCGGCGGCTTGGCGTAGGATATTGGCGCGTTGTAAGACTGGGGTGTTGCGCCAACTCTTTAAGGCTTCTTTGGCGGCGATGATGGCTGTTTCGGCTTGTGCTTCGGAGATGAGGCCGATCGTGCCGACAATTTCGCTGGGATTAGAGGGGTTGAGAGAATTAAAACTTTGTGCGGTATTGTGCGGCTGCCCGTTGATAATGGGGGCGTAGGTTTTGCCCAGTTGCTGACTTACTGTTTCCAGGGCGGTTTGACCGGTTGCCCTCAGTTTAGTATTGGCATAGTCGGTATCGGGAGCGCCGACAAAGAAGCCTTTTTCCCCGTTGCCTTTGCCGTTGGTCTCTATGAATGATGGCGGGGCGATTAATTGTTCAATGGGGCGGTCTTCGAGACTTTGACGCAGGAAGGAACTGTTAGCGGTGTTTTCCAGGAGACGGCGGATGAGATATGCCATGCCTGGGAGCAAGTCGCCGTAGGGGCAATAAACGCGGACGCGATGACCCCGCTGTACGAGAGCTTTGGCGAGTTTTTCCCCCATGCCGTATAATACCTGCATTTCAAAGCGGCGAGAGGGGATATTGAGGGTTTCAGCAATGGCTATTGCATGGGCTTGAGAACGGGCATTATGGCTGGCGATCGCGGCATAAAGATAATCGTGATTTTCCAGCAGCAGCTCGGTCAACTGCTCATAATTGGCATCAGTAGATTCTTTCTGGCTATATACGGGTTGCTGCCAGTGCTTCTGGCGAGATTTAATTGTTTCCTGGTCCCAGTATGCTCCTTTGACTAACCGCACGGTGATGGGGTTGCCCCGCTGTTTTGCCCAGGCAATTAAATCTTGTAAATCCTTTTTGCTGTCACGGAGATATCCTTGTAGGGTGACGCCGATATCTGTGCGGGAGCGGAATTCTTCTTCTAGGAGGATTTTTTTGAGGATGCTGAGGGTAATGTCTTTGTATTCGTACTGTTCCATGTCAAAGTGAACAGCAGCCCCCACATCGGCGGCGTGACGCAAGAGGGTGCGGATGCGATCGCTCACCTTCGCCTCACTCCCCACCGCATCAAGCGGGTCAAACTGAGAATAAAACGCCGTCAGCTTCACCGACACCTGTACCCGAGGCAATATTTGCCCATCCGCTTCATCAACTGAAGGCACCGACTGCCAATTCTTTGCCTCTCGGGCAAGCTGCGTCATCAAATCTAAATAACTATTGAGATAAGATTGCGCCTCCGCCTCCGCAATCACTGCCTCGCCGAGCAAATCGATGGTAAACCCCATCTTTTCCTTGCGCAGGCGTTCCAGGGTTTTGATGGTTTGTTTGAGATTTTCCCCAGCGATATACTTCTGTGCCAGCGTCTCTACCGCTGTGGTGACAGTGGTGGCGGCAATTTGTCCCGGCATAGAATCGCCACTACTGAAGCCAATCAGCTTTTTCAGCGCATCAGGCAGTTCTACCTCCTCCGCCGTGAGATACTCTTGCAAGTGGCTGGCAATTTCCGCCTTGCTCCGCAGAGCTGGGAGGCAGTCGATGAAACGAAATAATTGTACCCGCAGCCCTGGGTTGCCCATCGCCCACGCTAGGAGCTTATCATCCCAGCGCATTTGGTCCTGCAACTGGGCGAAGAGCGATCGCTTTTCTTTCGTCGCTCCCAACAGCTCTTTCGCAATTTCCTGTGTTTTGGCTTCGTACTTGCTGCTTTTCGTGTCCTGTGCTACCATAAACCTCCATCTGCGTGCATACCGATTTTTTCCGAACCATCCCCCGAAGCCCCTCTTAGGGGCGATTCGCGAATCGCCCCTACAGACGCAACGCACATTTAGGGCGATCGGGGTAAACTAAAGCAATCTTTCATTATATCAGAACAAAGGACAAGCGGACTTGCGGACAAATGACTTTGGACAAATTTACAATTTCATTTGCACCAATTCGGCGATCGCAGTAATTGCCTGATTCGCCGCATCCGCAATCAACTGGTGTGCCCGGAAAGTAGGATGCAGTTCATCCCAAAAGATAAACTCATTGGGATTAGTCGCCCCGGAGGTCAAAAAAGCATTACTCACATTAGTAAAGCCAAAAGCAGCCGGATTAGAACGAGCATTATTAATCAGAGTATTCACATCAACTGGGATAACATTCACATTCAGATTTTGCTCTAAAACCGGTATCGCCGCCGCTAAAGCATTATTGTGAGCGGTACTGAGTTGGGACAGACCCGCCGCATTGGGACTACTAGCACCCGCTGGCGTTACTCCCAAATCTGGCAAATTCGGCACCATAAAATTGCGCGCTCCCACCGCCGCCAGGTTAGTTATAGCACTGGTAAGATTATTCACCACTCCAGCCACATCCGTCACACCCTGACCATAATCATTCGCACCCGCCCAAACCACATATAATCCTTGACTGTCAGCAGCGGGATTCGCCGCTACAAAGGAGTCCAGCGGTTGCTGTAATCCCGGAAGAGCAGGCAAAGTGGGAAACCGCGTATTGAAATTATTGGTATTTCCCGATAGTGCCCCACCAATCGCAAAGTTAGTATTAGGATTCACCGGTAATCCCAGTTTCGGCGCTAGCTGTTCCACCCACACCGAACCATTGGTAAACCTCCCATTATCATAAGGCGGACTCGGAGGGATTAAGCCGTTAGTTAAGGCAAACAAATTGCCATCATCAGAAAGACTATCCCCAAATACATACACCTCAGAAAATAACCGGCGCGGCTGCCTTCCTTCCCGCTGTCCGAATTCGATAAAATGTTCTAATGCTGAAATGCCTGAGTTACGGACAACCAGGGCAACATCTGGGTTTTGGTCTAAATAAAATCCGGTATCGAAAACTGGGCTAAAATTGCGGCGTTCAAATTGACCAAATTTGAGAAAATGCTCAAAACCAGTAAAGGCATTTTGGGCGACCCCAGCGGCAATATCAGAATTATTGGCCAAATAAACATCGGTATTGAATAGGGGGTTAGGGTTGCGCCGCTCAAATTGACCCGAAGCCACAAAATGTTCAAAAGCACTGAAGGCTTTTTGCTGTACCCCCGCCGCTACATCTGGGTTGGCGTCTAGATAGTAGCTAGTATCTAACAAGGGGTTAGGGTCGCGTCCTTCCGCTGCGCCAGATGCTAAAAAATGAGCGAATAAGCCGGTGATGGGGTCGCGATTGACGGCAGCGACATCGGGGTTTTTTTGCCGGTAAAAATCTGGATCGAAAAAAGGACTGGGGTTGCGTCCTTCAAACTGACCCGCTGTGATAAAATGTTCAAATGCAGTAACATCAAAGCTGGAAACTGCCGCTGCGACATCGGGATTTGTCTCCAAATAGTAGCTGGTATCGAAAAAGGCACTGGGGTCCCGTCCTTCCACTTCTCCAAAAGTCTGGAAATGGTCGAAAGCGCTTTCAATATCGCCCCTGCCTATTTGGGCGCCTACTTCGGGATTTTTGGCGAGATAAAAGCCTTCGTCAAATAAATCGTTGGTGGTTAACATGGTTGGTTTGATTCTCCTGATTACTTTTGTCCCTGAGTGTGGGCAATTTATGCCCCAGATAAGTTTTGGATGATACAGCAGATTGCCAGTTGATCAATTACAGCTTGTTCAACAGTGATTTAGTACAGCCCCTCACCCTAAATCCCTCTCCCAAAAAGGGAGAGGGACTTTGAGAGCGGCTCAGATTATTTCTGAACAGGCTGTATGATGCAGGCGGCACTCCAGTGGCATGATTCTGGGTTAAATCTCTACCTCATAAACTGGGAATCCGCTGGATATCATTTCCAGACCACTGACTATCCAATAGGATGAAATTATCCTAAACAGGATCTGGACGTAACAACCGGTGCATATCCAAAGATGGGGGGGCTAGTTCGGTTTGGCTAAGCATATCATGGATTTGTCCCCGGTGGTGGGTTTGGTGATTAAAAAAATGTGCCAGTAGCAGGGAAACACGATCGGCGTGGATGTTGCCCGCGTTATTGCGATAGGTGATGGTTTGGGATAAAAAATCCTCGGTGATGGTTTGGGTAAAGGCTTCGATGCGGGCATCTTCTTCTATGCGAGCTTGGCGTAGTGCCTCAAAATCGGGATATAGGATGGCGTTAAGTCCTGTGGATGGCACCTCCTCACCGGCAAATCTGCCCAGCCAAATCCTATCGCCGATTAAAATATGATTGAGGGTGCCGTGAATGGTTTTAAAGAATGCGGGACGGATGCGATGTAGTTCCGGCTGAGGGAGGGTAGCACAAGTGTTATAAATTTTGCTATTGGCTAAGGTATTGTACCGGGCCAGCATTTGAAAATGGGCAATTAAGGGATTTGCTGTCATGGTGGTTGGCTGGTTATCCCAAAAATTATCGGCTTATGGTAAATTTATCAGGGTAATTCATCAATTGCCCTCACATATAGCAATCCTAAATGAATTGTGTTAATTGTAGGGGAAACGCCCCCGTGCTTACCCCTACACCGTAAGGTCAGCTACGGGGTGACTGCCCCTACAAAAATATTGGCATCACTTTAGGATTGCTATATAGTTTATGGGTTGGATGGGAGGATAGAAGCTGCTTCATCTAAGCGAATGACGGAAGCTTTATCGTTAGTGCGGTAAACAAATCGCTGCTCGCCGCTGGCGACTGTCACCTCCCAACCAAAGACTGTTAACGCAGGAGGTATCTCATTGGGGCGAGACAAACCCAACAAGGGATCCGGCCACATTTTCCGACGCACAGATACGATATCTTGACTATCGCTATCGATATTAAACCGAGAGGCGATATTGGCAGTGACGGCATCTTCCACGAAGGTGGGTAAACTCTTGATTAAATTAGGATAGACGACAAATTGGTTAACTAAGATGGGGGTTTGATTGGCAATATTTTGGGGATTGGCTTCTATGTTTGCTTGTGTGTAGGGTTCGACTCCCCAAGTAGCTACTTGTAGTTCCTGGGTTTCTTGGTTGATGTTAAAACCAGTCCAGCCGTAGTTATGTGCTTGGATATAAGAGCCTTGGCGTAATTCGGCGTCAATACCGGAGTTTTCTAAGCCGATCGGGTCATATCCCAGGGGGGTAATGCGCCGATCAATTACCTCGCGCACGAATTGGTCTTTTTCCGCCATAGTGGGAAGATTGCGGTAACGTTCTTTCTCTTCTGGAGGTAACAAAGCATCGGGAGTAAACGCCACCGTCGCCGGACCGAAGGGAGCGGCAAAAGGACCTTGACCGATATTGAGCTGAATCGCTACCGGACCAACCATCACATCGATCGCCCCCGTGGGAATTTGCGGTTGTCCAAATCCTTCCTGATAAGTAACATTATTCACTACATGACCGTGAAAATCGCCAGTGACAAACACCACATTAGCGATATCATTATCTTCAATGAACTTCAGTAAATCAGTCCGTTCGGCGGCGAAACCTTCCCAGCGTTCTCCCGCTACGGGGATGCCGAAATTCTGCATCGGCACCGTCGAGAAGATAAATTTCCACGTAATGCCAGCATTTTCGGCAGCAAGCAAATCAGTTTTCAACTCTTGCAATTGCGCCGCTCCTAACATGGTGCGTCCTGGTGCAAACGCCTCCGCGAGATAAGCATCGATTTGTTCTTGACTGGCAGTTTCGGGTATAGAAGTTAGGGGTTTATCTCGGAACGATCGGGTATCCAGCACAAAAGTCGCCGCATCGCTACCATGTGTATTATAGCGGTAGAGTTTAGTTTCCCCATCGGTGCGCGCATCCCCAGTATTACTATAGAACTCCTCACGCAACGGTTTATAATCGAGGAAGGCGCGCAAAGCCGCATCAAACACCGGCGTATCATTAACAAACCCTTCCGTAGCGGTGCCAAAAATACCGTTACGCTGGGGAGATTCTGCTGGTGCAGCGCCTCCGGCAAAATCGTTGGTGATTTCGTGGTCATCCCAAGTGGCGTAAGTAGCAATAGAGGCGCGCAAGTCCGCCCAAGGATTGAGACCAAAACGGTCACTATAAATCTCATTATGCTTAGTGCGGAATTCTTCCACAGTTGACGACTGTCGTATCCCTGGTAAATCGGGAGAAATACTATCCGCCTCGATCGTATCTCCCAACTGCACAAAAAAGTCGAAACTGGGCACCCCCGGCAGATTCAACATAGAGAGCCGCGGCACATTAGAAATAGAAGGGTAAGGCGCCAACTCTCCCTGCCAGTCCCCAGAAACACCAAAACGCAACCCTTCGCGAGTCCCCACATTAGCGGGAGTGCTAAACTTGCCTGTAGCAGCAGTACCCACACTATCTGTGGCCCGGTAAAAGTATGCCGTATTAGGATTTAAACCCGTAACTTCCACCTGCACTGGCATCGTGGGGTCAGTCGCCGTCATCGTTTCCGAGGCAACAATACTGCCAAAATTGGGGTCAGTGCTATATTCAAAAGTCACAGCGCCAGGAACCGTGGTGCGCGTCCACAATACCGCGCTAGTTTGAGTCACATCGCCAGCCGCAACCCCATTAGGCAGGGTTGAGGCGCTGGGGGGAATCAAAGGATTAAATAAGCGCCCTTCCGCCGCACCAAAACTGAGATAATGGGCGATACCAGTAATCTCATCCCGGCTAGCCGCTGCGTCCACATCAGGATTTTTCGCCCGATAATAGGCGTCATTATATAATAAGCCCGGTCGGCGTTCTTCAAATTGTCCAAACAAGACAAAATGCTGAATACCGGTGAGGTTATCACCTACAGCCGCTGCCACATCCGGGTTATTAGCGAGATAATAATTGGTGTCAAATAAGGGCGACGGATTGCGGTTTTCCCGTTGTCCGAAAGCGATAAAATGACCAAAGGGACTGGTAATCAGATTGCTTTCAACCGCTGTGGCGATATCTGGGTTATTGGCGAGATAGTAGCGATTAGAGAATAAAGCCGAGGGGTCCCGTAGCTCAAACTGGCCAAACAAGTTAAAGTGTTGCAAGCCGCTGGTGAAAGCGCCAGAGGTGACGCCAGCCGCTACATCTGGGTTTTCCGCCAGGTAATAGGTTTCGTTGAAAAGGTTATTGATGTCGAGCATAAGCGATGATTGGTGATGGTCAATGACAAGTGACAAAGGACATATTAAAGGATTTATCTCCCGGTTGAAGCCATACTTGCGCTGGGTGATTTTGGGAGGCACTTTATTTTTTCTCGCCAAAACCCTCAAAGATAGAGGCGCAGAAGTGATGGCGCTGGAAATTACCGGCGCGAGCTGGTTTTGGTTATTTATCTCTCTATGTATAACGATGTTAGCTCACATTTGGTCTGGGTGGGTGTGGATTGGGATATTGCGGGAGTTGGGGCAACGGGTGCCCGTGGTGTGGGGGTTACGGGTGTATTTACGCACTAATATCGCCAAGTATTTGCCGGGGAATGTGTGGCATTTTTACGGTCGGGTGGCAGCGGTGAAGGAGAAAAATATCTCACTTAGTATAGGAACTCTCAGCGTGTTGATGGAACCGCTACTGATGGCGGCGGGGGCTTTGATTCTGGCTTTGGTGGGTTATGGGGAGATATTGGGGCAGTTTTGGCCGGTTTTGGGTTTGGTGGGGGTGTTGGCGGGTCTGCATCCTCGCTTTTTTAATCCGGTGGTGGGTTTTGTGGGTAAGTTGAAATTGGGACGTTCCCCTGGTCCTGAAAGTGGGCTAAAGCCCAACTACGAACCCCCCCAAATTAGGCGTTATCCGATTTTGCCTTTGTTGGGGGAAATGGGTTTTTTGCTGTTGCGGGGGAGTGGTTTTGTGTTGGCGGTGATGGCGATGTTGCCACCTTCGCAGCATTTGACAATGGAGGTTTTACCGGTGGTATTCGGGGGGTTTAGTATGAGTTGGTTGCTGGGTTTGGTGGTTCCAGGGGCTCCGGGTGGGGTGGGGGTGTTTGAGGCAACTGCAGTGGGGCTTTTGCAAACTCATTTACCTACGGGGGTGTTGTTGGGAGCTATTGCTTTTTATCGTCTGATTAGTATTTTGGCGGAAGCGGTGACGGCGGCTTTGGCGGGGTTTTTACCGAATCATCGCCCGCACTAGATGAACTGACGATCGCCCGGGGTTGATGGCGGTTCTTCCTGTGGTTGGGAAGATTGACATTGTGGTAAGATGGCGACGCCTATGAGAATGCTGATGATGAAACACCACCAGAGGATATTAGCGTTTTTTTGATTGCCTTTGAAATATGATGAAAATTTGGCATAGGTAGTCCCAGGTGTGGCATATTCAATATTTCTGCCCGTTTCATAGACTTGCTGCAGGGCGACGGCGGCGCCGCGATCGCCCAGATACCTTAAGTAGTAGCAAGCCAGCGGCACGATCGCTTCCACCTTGGGGAGTCCGCTTTGCCAAACATCTGCACCTTGCTGCTGTTGAAATTGCTTAATTCTTTTATTCCCAGCTTCTGAGTTCTGAAAATTCAGGGGAGATTTGTTTGGAGGTTTCCCGGCGGCTCGGTAAATATCTGTGACAGATACTCTTTGGGCAGTAATTTTTATTTTGACACCATTGTAAAGTAAATAGGCCATGATTTTTTTGAGAAACTTGATAGGGGTTTAAATTGTGACTAAATCAAGCTCTCCCGGTTCATAGGCGAATGCACCCAGGGACACCAGAAGGGGGACAAGGTTACTCAGCTACATCTGAGGGACTGCTAAATCTGCTATCTTGGTAAAAATTATACCGTAGCTCACCGTTCCCGCTGCCACCTCGTCTGGCAAGTAATTGGCTGCTTTAGAGACTTCCCGGATAATTTGGTGCCTTCAAGCAGCCATCACCTTCTCTACCTCACCTTTTTCTGGCGCCCTCGCGCCAGCGCATGAACATACAGAATACAGCGGTGAGTAGTAGCCAGCCAGAAGCACAGCAAAATCCAGAATAGGCAACAGGAACAGTGAGCCCGGACCCATCTTTAACCGCAATCCACTGGTTAACGTATGGTTCCACAAAGTTGCTGTAGCAATTCTCCAAAGCGGCGCGCTGTTTCCACTTGTCTTGTTGGTCGCTCATCTTTAATCTGCCTTCATTTCAAGCATTTGAAGGCACGATAAATTTGGGGTAGTACCCCAAAGCAAACCTAGAATGGTATCAGCTCAAAGCCAGATAGAATCATGCTTCCAGTGGTTTGGGGGCGTGGAGAAATTGGAACCCCCCCAAACTTTCTGGTTAAATTCCCATCCCCCGGTTGGGAACCTCACCCAAGGCTAAACCCTGAACGGCATCAGCCCAAAGCATGATAGAATAACCCTTACAGGGGTTTGGGGGGCACAGATAGCACCCCCCAGAGTCCTACTTATAATCAATACCAAGACAAATCAGTTATGCAGAATTCAAAACCCATTACTTTATCAACAACTGGAACAGAGCAAGTTTTAATTATTCCCCCAGAATTTGCCATAGCGGCTACGGAAGTGTTGTTACATAAAGAAGGGAATCGCTTGATAATTGAACCAGTAATTTTTCAGTCTTTGCTGTCTGTGTTGACTAAATTGCCGGATATAGAAGATGATTTCCCTGATGTATGCACTGGCAATGAATCTGACTCTGGTAACGGCCAATATCCGTGAATTTGAGCGGGTGCCTGCCTTGAGTTTAAGTAATTGGCTGGTTTAAAGGCTTTTGCGGGATTGGGGCAAGTTATCGCCAATACTGACGATGAATATACCCGGAGAAAGGCGTTAGAGATTTTAACGAAGTGGACATAGTGTAACAATCAAGAGTAGTCCTGCATCAGGAATGATGAGATTTTATGGTGACTGATTTGCCGTGAATCTGCACCGCCGCCAAATGTAATTTTTTGTAAAAGCACTGCCCGAAAATACTGAAATGTGATTATAATAATTGGATAGATTTAATTGCCCGAATAAACCATCAGCACTCATCATATTTATCCAGACCATGCCACCAAGTTTCCCATCGGCGGCTCTGCCATCACCATCAGCCAATCCATCAGCGAATCAATGAAAACCGATAGCATATTTTACCAAATATTTCAGCAGTTTCCCGCCAGTTTCTTTCAACTGATAAACCGCCCAGCCAGTGAAGCAAACGCTTATCAGTTTACCTCCGTCGAACTCAAACAACTGGCTTTTCGGATTGATGGGGTTTTTCTGCCCAAACAGGAACAGCCCAGCCAACCCTTTTATAGTCATTTCAAGTAAAAATGGGATTGACTCCGCCCTCACCCCCGTCCCCTCTCCATCCCCCCTACCCCCCTTGGAAAGGGGGGGAGAGAGAAAAGGAGACGGGGGTGAGGGCAATCTCGACTGTTTCATTTCTATTTGAAATAACTATATCTGGTCGAAGTCCAATTTCAACCCGATGACAGTCTATATTATCGCGTTTTCGGGGAACTGTTTCTGTATTTGCGGCAAAATCAACCGCCTTATCCTTGGCGAGTGGTGGTCATTTATCCCCACCGCAGCATTGAACGCGAACAAGGGTTGCAGTTTGCGGAAATGCTACAATTAAGTCGGGTGTCGCGGATTTATCTCGATGAATTAGAGGACTCAGACGATTCCTGGGGAATTCAAGTCTTGAAACTGGTCATCGAACCCACAGAAAATGCCGCCACCGCCAGAGCGAAGCAGTTAATTAATCGCTCCATATCCCAATTTACCGCCCAAGAGGTGCAACGGGAGTTTATCAACTTAATCGAAACTATCATTGTGTACAAATTACCGCAAAAAAGCCGGGAGGAGATTCAAGCTATGTTCGGATTTAGTGAGTTAAAGCAAACCCGATTCTATCAAGATGTGTTTAGCGAAGGCAAGCTCGAAGGCAAACTCGAAGGCAAACTCGAAGGCAAACTCGAAGGCAAACTCGAAGCGATTCCAAAAATGATTCAAGCAGGAATTAGTCTGGAGTTAATATCCACTATTTTAGAGTTACCCATAGAAACGGTTCGCCAAGCAGCCACCCCACCAGATGAACCCAATTCATAGTCTGGAACTATAGCCCCACCCTTAGCGGGTGGGGGCAACTCCGGGAGTTTATCAACTTAATCGAAACCATCATCACGGACAAATTACCGCAAAAAAGCCGGGAGGAGATTCAAGCTATGTTCGGATTTAGTGAGTTAAAGCAAACCCAATTCTATCAAGATGTGTTTAGCGAAGGTAAGCTCGAAGGGAAGCTCGAAGGTAAGCTCGAAGCGATTCCAAAAATGATTCAAGCAGGAATTAGTCTGGAGTTAATATCCAGTATTTTAGAGTTACCCATAGAAACGGTACGCCAAGCAGCCACCCCACCAGATGAACCCAATTCATAGTCTGGAACTATAGCCCCACCCTTAGCGGGTGGTGGCTACTATTTTGTCTATCATATGTCCAATATAAACCCGGTCATCTTTGGGCGACATAGCATACCTCAGCTTCAGCCAACACTCGATCGCGAATTCTGTGATTGAGAAATTTAGGTGTCACCAAATCAATCCGCCTATTGTCAAATAAATCTGCCAATTCTTCTTCTATTTGGTAGAGCTTCAAAAATCCTGGAGTAAAACCCGGTTCAAATTCCACCAAAATATCCATATCGCTCTCCGGTTTAAAATCATCCCGTAAAAAGGAGCCAAATAAAGAGAGCTTTTGGATATGCCATCGCTGGCTAATAGCGGCTATCTTCTCCAGAGGAACTTCAAAATTTTTGAGTTTCATCCTTAACTAACACTATCTTTGAAAATGAACTGCTAGCCATATCGCTATCCTACCATATCCACACCAGTTTGGCAATTGTAGGTAAAGCAATTGCCCTACCTACAAGCCCGGAAAAATTCAATCTGGTTCTGGCTTAATTGGCTTGAGCAGCAGCAAGAAGCTGCTGGAATTCCGCCACAGAACCAACGCCGATCGCCTGACGATGAAGCTGCTTCAAGGTAGCCACTTCATTAACCCCATTGATAGCTATCACCACTTCCGGGGGGATATCCCCAAACCGGACTTGCAAAATTTCCAAGACCCCTTCACGGGCGGTTTGCTGGGTTCCCCGTGCAATTCCCTCTTCCATCGCCATTTCTTCAATCTGACTCATAAACCGCATTTGTTTGGCCTCCCGATCGCGAATGACTTCGGCTTTAAATTGCTGCTCTAGTTCCTGGGGTAGAGTCATCATCCGGTCAACAAACCGGAACAGATTCACCACTTGCTCTCTAGTATAACCCCTCGACAACAAAAAGCGCACCAAGGTCCACTTCCATTGTTTACGGTTTTCCATATTGCTGGTGGTGGCTTGGGTTCTTAAATGCGCCATCACCATCAGCGCAAATGGGTTATCGTCCGCTTCCAACACCTGCCACTGATTTTCATAGTCTAGCAGCTTAGCTGTGGGAAACTCAAGTTTTAACCGATACTCGTCCAGAGTATATTCATAGACAGAGGGGCGCCAAGAGGGGCGATCGTCCCCTAAAATCGCCACACTCACCACAGGCTTGTCATATTTATCAAAGGCGCGATAGTTGTACCGATAGATGCGTTCGGAAAAATCCGCATCATATTGACTTTGCACCTCCACATGAATCATAATCCTCACCGGTTTTCCCGTAATGAGCTGCACCTCAAACAGCTTATCGGGAAACTGGGTGCCGATATCGGACTCCCGCACCAGTTCCGACAATTCATTATCTAGAGACAGATAAGGCTGATTCCAGTCTATCGTTGCATGTAGTCCCGGAAAAAAGAATGCTAAAAACTGTTCAAAGTAAAGGGAAAGCGCTTCTTTCCACGGACTATCGTAATCTGCTTGTACTTCGCTCATTTGGCACAATAGCATCTAATTAACCTGATTTATTATAACCTAAAATCTACTGTACAAATATTTTTTGCAAAAATTAAAACAAAATAATTATAATACGTTTTAATTTTTAAAATTCAATATATCACATGATTAATTCTGATTTATCCTGAGCAACAATCGCCCACCAACAATCTCCAAAACCAGCCCTTCTTATTGTATGATTGCCGTGATGCCCGAAACAGTCCGAGGTGTTGTGGAGAAGAAAACCAGTTTTGCCGCACCGCCTCACCGCAATTTGTAGTCTAATAAATAAACTGACATCGGAGCAAAGGTGATGGGGCAAATAAAAGTAGTATGCTGTGGATATTACGGCCAGGGTAATGGTGGGGATGAGGCCCTGTTGGCTTCCCTGTTGCAAATGCTGCCCAAGAACTGCACTCCTTGCGTCATCAGTGGCAACCCCCAGCAAACCCAACAGCGTTACAAAGTGACAGCAGTGGGGAGGACTGCGGCCCCCCAAGTGTGGCAGGCATTACGTCAAGCCGATGCTTTCATCTGGGGTGGGGGTAGCTTGATTCAAGATGCCACCAGCATTCGCAGCCCTTTATACTACGCTGGTTTAATGGGATTGGCGCAACAACTGGGTTTAAAGACGATCGCCCTTGCCCAAGGTATCGGACCCCTGCGGCGCTCCCTCACTCGCACTGTGGCGCGGCGGGTGTTCGCCGGTTGCACAGCCGTCAGCGTGCGGGATAGCGGTTCGGCGCAGCTTCTGGCAGATTGGAACATTCCATTTGTCATGGCCCCAGACTTAGTGTGGGCTCTGGAAGCGAAACCGGTTCCCAGTGCAGGAGATTTCCCGGCGCCTCGGGTAGCTGTGACTCTCAGGGAACACCCAGAACTGACCCCCGCACGCCTGAAGGCTTTCGAGCAGGCTCTTGTCAACTTTCAAAAAGCCACTAATACATTAATTCTGCTGGTGCCATTTCAGGCATCCAAAGATTTAGCAATTGCCCAGCAACTCGCCGCAGCATTGGAGGACAAGGCGCGGATTTTGACCGTGGAAGACCCCCAGGAATTAAAAGGTTTGTTTCTCGGGGTAGAAATGGCCGTGGGAATGCGCTTGCACAGTGTAATTATGGCCGCTGCTGCTGGTTGTAAGTGCTTCTGTATTAGTTATGACCCCAAAGTTACCCAACTAATGACAGAATTAGACTTGCCCGGAATTATGGTATCGGAATTTCCGGAAGACTCGGATATCATCAGTAAAACTTTGCTAGACTGTTACGCCAACAGCCAGCCCATGTCTGCCGCCAAAATTCAGTCATTAGTTGACCGATCGCTAATGCACCAAGATATGTTGCGGCAAGTTCTGGGAGCTAAGGCTTGAGGTCTAGCATTCCCAAAGTTTAGGAGTTTTTATGTTTTCATAACTGCTCTTTTTACTATCAACAACCACCCAAATTCTCAAATATCACCGATGAATTATCAACTACTTCAGGAAAGAATCGAAAATCTCAAGCGGCGACCTGACGCCAATCAAAGAGTTATTGATGCCTTGTATAAGTGGCTCCTTAAATCAGACGTTGGGCAACGTGAGCGGCTCAACCCCTGTCAGGTGGCACGAGATTGTTTTATGGATTTATCCCAAACTGTCACTGCCTGCCTGCAAGGAGTGAAACAAGGTATATTTGATTTAAATTGGGATATCCGCTGCCCCCATTGCGATATGGTTTGTGGGGAAAACCACGATTTAAGCCAAGCCGCTGGCGTAGGTGGATGCCCCATGTGCAACATTGAGTTTGAAACCGATTTTTCCCAGCGGGTGGAGGTCACTTTTTCCCTAAGCCAAGACATAGAACAATCACCAACCAATGCCACCTGCGCACCGCCAGCGGCATTAAAACCGAAATTTCAGATGGCAGTTTCTCAAGGTGAAACCAATTATGCGGTAGATTATTTAAATCCGGGCAAATACCGCTACTGCTGTGCCATTACCTTAGCTAAAGGTATCATGGTCGTTGAGGGAGCCCCCACAGACAAACTGCAGGAAATCAAACTCACCCAATTACAAAGTGGGGATTTTGATACAAAACAAATTACCTGCGCCCCCGGTAAAATTAAAATTGAACTGACTAATTCCAGTGAGTCCCTATCAGGTTTATACCTGCATGAAGATGAATTGCCCAGTGAACTGACACCAGAGCAACTACCTCCCCGAGTCAGCGGGTTGCAAATTATCCACTTACCGGCTTATCAGCGACTGTTTGGCGACCAGGTTTTATCGGAGCGGGAGCGGATAAAAATTAGCTCGGTAACGGTGATGTTTACCGATATCACTGGTTCTACGAGTATGTATGAAAAGCTGGGTGATGTCAAAGCCTATAATATCGTGCGTGACCATTTTGAGATTTTGTTTGGCGCGATCGAGCATCACGGAGGCACGGTATTAAAAACGATCGGCGATGCGGTCATGGCTTCTTTCATCAGCAGTGAAGCCGCAATTAAAGCCGCAGTCAATGCCTTAAATGATTTTCAAGATTACAACCAAAATCGCCCAGAAGACGAGCAAGTTAAAGTAAAAATTGGCATTCACAGAGGGTCAACTGTCCTGGTAAATCTCAATAATCGTCTAGATTATTTTGGCAGCACAGTTAATAAAGCCGCCCGGATTCAAGGCGTGTCCCAAAGTTGGGAAATTTCCCTATCTGAGGAAGTTTACAACCAAGAAGTGCTGGTCACAGCCTTAAAAGCCTCGGGCAAATGGAGCGTCACCAAACATGAGGTAGATTTAAAGGGTATTGAAGGGAAACAGGCGGTGTACTCTTTAGGGTTTTATGCTAAGGCATATTAAAATCCTATCATGGGGTTTAATGGGGGTGATTACAAGGTAATTACAAGGTAAGGACACGGCATGGCCGTTTCCTTACCTAGGAGGGAAAAATCTGATGGTAGTCCAGATATTGGAAAAATCATCAGTCCAGGCTTTAGCGGCTATATGGGTGATGGGGTGCCATTGGGTGGTTAAATTTCGGAAAATATCCGGGTTGCGAGAGAATAAAACCCATTGAGAGGGAGATTTACCTAATGCTTTTTCTTCGGGATTGATTTCTAACTGCTGTTGGCTCAAGGTTGAGAGTCCTAAATCCCTGGCTATGGCGCCTAAAACTGGCTCTAGGTTGATGTAACGGTTAGAAATGTTAATGGCGATTATCCCTGTTGGGGTTAATTTGGTCAAGTAGAGCTGGATGGCTTCTCTGGTGACGAGGTGAACGGGAATGGCATCGGAGGTAAAGGCATCCATAATGATTAAATCATAGGAATTATTCTCAGCTTTGGCTAGTTGTAAGCGCCCATCTCCTAAAATTACAGAAAATTCGGCTTTGGCGTTTTGTAAAAAGGTAAAATAATCGGAATTTTGGGCGATGTCAGCCACTAGGGGGTCGATTTCATAGAAAGTCCACTGTTGCTGGGGGAGGGAATAAGCGGCTAAGGTGCCAATACCGAGTCCGAGAACGGCGACGCGGGAGGGGGGGGTGTGGCTGTTTAAATATGTGAATAGTTGCCCCAGTGGTCCGGTGGGATAAAAGTAAGTTAAGGGGATGTAGCGACGTTTGATGTCGAGGCTTTGTTTCCCGTGCATGGTGGTGCCGTGCATCAAAATATGATACCCTTCTTCTCGGTCTAGCACAACGCGGTTGATGCCAAAAAAACTGCGGTTTGCTGCGATTAATCCCGCTAAGTCAGCTAAAGAGAACTGAGCCAGTAATAAAATCAATATGATACCATAAATTAAGCGATGCAACTTGATGTTATAAATGCGATATATGGCAAATAATAACATAATTGCCAGCACAATGCCGATGAGGTTAGGTAGAAAAGTCTGGGGGGTGAAGCCGACGAGAAAACCACCAAATAATAAGCCGAGGCTGAGGCGGCGGTTAGTTTGGAGGGTGGGGTCGCTGTGATTGGGATTATCGGTGGATAATTCGGGGATGATGAGAATGCTTAGCAGCATGATGAGGGGGTATTCTAGGAGGGTGGGGAAGATGAGGGGGGAGACGATCGCGTTAAACAATCCCCCCAACAAACCGCCAAAAGCCATCCACAAATAAAACCCCGTCAAATTGCCCCCAGATGCTCCTATTTGAGGACGGCGGCGAGCCAATTCACCATGAAAAGTACAAGCTGCCACCAACAATCCCCCTAAATGCAGGGGCAGAAACAACCACAATGGTCGCAGCGCCTGGAGGATAACTAAAAAAATTAAGCCAGTGAATAATAAAGGTAAAATTATCACAAAACTGCCGTATGGCAACCGGGATTTGGGCGCAAATGTTACAATAAAAGATAGCAGATAAATTCCTAAAGGAATTGCCCATAAGAGTGGTATTGCCGCCAAATCTGTGGTAATATAAGTAGTAACTCCCAGCATTAAGCTGGACGGGATAAACGACAGTAGCACCCACTGGGCTTTTTCCTTATTTGTGGGTTGGGTTATCTCTACTTTTGTAGGCGTAGCGGCAGGAGGAAAACCTAACGAGGAATTGGGGAGGGCTAAAGCCCAACTAAGAACAGCACAGGCGAGGGTGAGGCAAATTAATAAGCCATAACCAATTGCCCAGAATTGACTTTGATGCGGGAGAGAAAAATAGGGCTCAATTAGCAGCGGATAGGATACCAGTCCGCAAATGCTGCCCAAGTTACTGGCGGTGTAGAGAAAATAGGGGTCTTGACTCTGGGGATGTCCGCTTTGGCTGAACCATTTTTGTACTAGGGGGGCGGTGGTGGAAACGACGAAGAAGGGGCAACCAACGGCGACAGTGAGGAGAGCTAAGAGGGGGAAAATGGGATGAGCATCGCTACTGGTGGTGAGGAAAGTAGCATTTGACCCGATGGTGATGGGCAAAAATAATAAAGGGCCAAATAGCAGCAAGCAGTGAAATATGGCTTGACGGCGGGGGAGCCAGTGAGAACTGGTAAAGTGGGAGTAGGCGTAACCGATTAATAAGGTGCCTTGAAAGAAAAATTGGCAGGTGTTCCAGACGGCGGGAGAACCGCCCAACAGAGGGAGAATCATTTTGGCTACCATGAGCTGCACCCAGAACAGCAGGTGGGCGCTGAGAAATAGGGTCAAGGCGGATAAGGTCAGCAAGGAGGTTCCTCCACAGCGGGGGGGAAAATAATGGAGAGAGCGGATGTCATTTGGGGTTTTGAGCGATATAGTAATAATTGCATAGTGGAGCAATAGGTGGGAGTAGGCGGGAAGCCTTATGACGGCAAATGAGAAGATGAGAGCAGAGGGCAATTTGGAGCAGTTGGGGACGAATTCCAAGACAGAGGCGATCGCTGCGAACTCATCACCATCTGAGATTCTGAATCATCACCACGAGAGCAACGGCCATCAGAGCAATGGTGCGTCTGGGCCAGAGGTGGGAAGTCAGGACAATGGGGGGCTGGTAGTTGCGAAACCGGAGGTTAATAGCCTAGCAGAGCCAGCGGACACGGTGCGACCAACGCAAAAGGTAGCGACACCAAGGCGGCGGTGGCATATTAACTACGGGTGGGTGACTTTGATCTCAATCATGGTCACGATTTTGGGGTTGGCGATCGATAATGTGTGGCTGGGGTTTGCTGGGGCAATATCTACCCTGGTTGTATCCGTGCGGATTTTGCTGCCCAGTTGGGGGCAAATTTGGTCTCAATTAGTGCCCGGACCGTGGCGATCGTTCATCGTCGGTTGCGGCGGACTCGTGGCGGGGATCATCACCCTATTAATGCTCAGCGGCGCCAACCAGCAACCCGGTTCGCGCAATATCCAGATTAACTGGGACGCCATTGGCGCCGTGGGGGAAGTGGTGGGAGCCCTCGGTCAAATCCTGATTGCGATTATCGCGGTATATGTGGCTTGGCGTCAATACGTGATTTCTAAAGAGCTAACGATTCAGCAAAACCGTATCACCCAACAGCAAACCATTGACGCTTATTTCCAAGGCGTTTCCGACTTAGCATTAAACGATGAAGGGTTACTGGAAGACTGGCCCCAAGAGCGAGCGATCGCCGACGGACGCACCGCCTCCATTCTCAGCAGCGTTGACGCCGACGGCAAAGCCAAAATCATCCGCTTTTTGTCCCAGTCCAAGATGCTCACCCCCCTGCGGCGCGATCGGCATCTCGGTCGGCCCATCCTCGACGGCGATGGCGGCTACGCCGAAGACCGCGCTAGCGGCGTCCGCGTCATTGATTTAGGCGTCATGCTCGCCGGAGCCGACCTCAGCAGTACAGACCTGCGGTGGACCGAATTAAGCGAAGCCAACCTCGTGCGCGCCAACCTTTGCAACTGCGACCTCGTAAAAGCCAACTTTTCCCGCACCATCCTCTACGAAGCCAACCTCGCCGAAGCCGATGTCATGGGCACTCGGTTTTTTTACGGTGAAGCCGAAACCGCCTCCCCCCGCAGCCGCACCGAACGCCCCAACTACAAAACCGGCGAATACACCGGCGCCGTCATCGAAAACGCTGATTTTACCAACGTGAAACGCCTTTCCGACGCCCAGCGCTACTACTGTTGCGCTTGGGGAGGCTCTAAAACCCGGGCAACCATCCCCGGCGGCTGCGAAGGCATCCCGAACAAGCTCGATCGCTAACTTCCCCCCTACATATCCCCAATACTATTGCTCTTCCTCATTACTTATGCCCCGGTCAGTGGGAAAAATCCCCCGCTTCTTGCGAGCTTCCATCGCCTTTTCCAGCAAGTCCAACAGTCCTGGCGCTTCTTCTTGCAGCGTCAACAGCAGCCGCTCCCCGATATCTTCATTACCAGGGTCGCGTCCCGTTTCCATCACCGCCCGCAAACGCGGCATCGCGATATCATCTACAATCTGAATTAACCCACTCAAGCACCGGTTAAACTGGCGCTCAGTCAACATCGAATCTTCCAAGGGAAACTCCACAATTGCCCTAATTTCCCCATCTGAGGGGTCATATTCCCACTGGAGCATTTTCGTTTCCCAAGAAATGCAGAGCATCGTTTGCAGAATCGCTTCCTTATAAGGATGATTATTAATTTCTGCCAGCACTTGGGGCGCAAAAACTTTAAAAAACTCTCCGTTTTCATCCAACTGAATTACAATCAGAAAATTTTCTAAATTTTCCGCTTGCACCCCAGTGATGATCCGGCTACTTTCCTCATCTAGCTCGTACTTCCAGCCCCGGTTATCTAGATAATCGGCAATTTGTTCTAAACTCGTGCCCATACTCGGTTTCCTTTTTTGAGCGTTCATAATTTTAACCATCTCAGGAATGGCGGAAAGCAGCCCTTTCGGAACCAGCCCCAAGAACATCAGAACCCGATGGCTACGCCGACAAGCGCGGTTCGTCCCTCTGACTGCCGCCACACCCATACTCCAAGGGTTCCCCCATTTCCAACGTACCACAAAAATGCAGACAGCACCCCAAAAATGATCGCCGGAGACGGGGAGCAGGGGGGACCAGGGGACGGGGGGACGGGGGGACTCGGAGACGGGGGGACGGGGTGACTCGGAGACGGGGGGACGGGGGAGCGGAGGAGCAATATCCCCCCTGCACCCGAAGCCCCCCTGCTCCCCTGGTTCCCCTATCGCCACTTTTGCAACACCTCTACCATCGCTTGATGGGCAGGTTTCGGGCGATAGTCAACATCAAAAATTAGGGGAGCGTCTGGAGTACCCTTAAAGTTTTTAATCCAGGAATACCGATCGGTAAATCCCCACATCCCAAAAGTATGACAGTTGGGGGCATCCAGACAAATTTGGAGAAATTCACCATAAAGTCTAGCTTGCTGGGCTAACTTTTCCGCTTCGGTTTTGCCCGGTAACTTAGCAATGGGAATATCGGTTTCCGTGAAAGCTACTTCTAAACCTAATTCGCCAATGCGCTTCATATTCTCTGCCACTTCTGGAGGGTTATCTGAGGAAAGAAAACCCACGTGCATTTGAAAACCAATGCCATCAATAGGAACTTTACGGGATACTAAATCTTGCAGTAAACTATAGAGATTATCAGATTTTGCACTCATGCCTTCCCCGTAATCATTTAAAAATAACAGGGCTTCTGGGTCGGCTTCATGCGCCCATCGAAATGCCAGATCGATGTATTCTGGGCCGATAGAACGCAGCCACAAAGTGTCTCGATAAGACCCATCGGCGTTGAGGGGTTCATTCACCACATCCCAGGCATAAACTTGCCCCCGATAGTGCCTGACAACAGTTTTCACATGGTCTTCTAGAATGGCCATTAATTCTTCGCGGCTGAAGTTGCCTTCTAGTAACCAGCGGGGGAGAGCGTGAAACCAAACTAAGGTGTGACCACGCACGTGCATCCCGTTAGTTCTGGCAAAAGTGACTAGCCGATCGGTAGTAGAGAAATCGTATTTATCCCGATCGGGATGGAGATTTTCAAACTTAAAATCATTCTCCGGCATAATTGTATTAAACTCCCGCGCCAGCACTTGCCCATACATGGGGTCAGAGAGAAGCGGTTGTTCTTTGACAGCGGCGGCAAGATAAAAGGGACGATTGCCAATCAAAGAACGTAAAGAAGGACTAGAAGCAACTGCCCCAGGTGCTGATGCCAAAGGGGTACTGTTCAGTAAAAGCACCACCGCCAGGGATAGGAAAAAGGCTAGGGCTGCCAAAAACCAGTTACGTTTCACAGGCAGATTGTTCAATAGTAGTTTTGGTCGTTACCAAAAACCCAAGAAACCGGGTTTCTGTGATAACCTTTGCATGATAACCGAGAATTATTTAAGAAACCCGGTTTCTGGACCCGAATCAGCGTTGCCAGGAGTGAAAATCGTGCCCAATTTCCCCAATTATACAGCAGATGTGCCAGAATCTCTGCATCCTCTCAACCCAAAACACTACCTATTACTGGCATATTGGGTGTTTTTTCGACCCTCCCATCTCACAGGTTATTTGTACCAGGGCAACCCGGAAGTTTATCAAATGGGAGGCGGGCGGGGGTTGCTCCGCTCTTGGGGAGTGAGAGCCCATCGTCACCTGTACTTAATGGGCGTGGTTTGTACGATTATCTCATTATTGCTGGCGTCATCCTTGCTGTTTTTCTACAACTTAGGCATGGCTCAGGGTCACACCGCCTCTATTAATATAGTGACTGTCACCCCCGATGGACGCTACACCATTTCTGCTAGTGCTGGGGGTTTGCGGAACGCGGGCACCCTCAAAGTCTGGGACTTGGAGCGGGGGGCCCTGGTAAATACTTTGGTTGGTCAGAAAAATGCGATTTTTACCGCTGTGGTGACACCTGATGGCAAACGGGTGGTATCGGGAGCGGGGGATAGTACGGTGTTTGTCTGGGACTTGCAGCGGGGGAAAAAGCTGTACCGCCTGGAGGGTCACGGACGTTGGATAAATTCGGTGGCGGTGACACCGGATGGGAAACGGGCTATTTCGGCATCTGCAGATACCACGCTCAAAGTTTGGGATATTGCGGCGGGGAAAAAATTACGCACCTTGGAGGGCCACACGCGGGAGGTTAATGGTGTGGTGGCGGTATTGGATACTGTGGCTATTTCTGGAAGCGATGACGGGGTAGTGAAGGTTTGGGATGTGAATACGGGAGCGGTTTTGCATTCCCTGACTGGTCACAAAGCGGTGGTGAAAAAGGTGGTGGGGATACCGGGGGGGAATAGGGTAATTTCTGCTAGTGCGGATGGGACTTTGAAGGTGTGGGACTGGCAACGGGGCGCCCTGGTATTTACTTTATCAGGACATGAGGATGGGATTAATGATGTGGCGGTGACTGCGGACGGACAAACGGCGGTTTCGGCGAGTGCGGATGGGACTTTGAAGGTGTGGGACTTGACTGGGGGTGGTTTGCGGCAAACTCTCACGGGACATGGGGGATGGGTGAATGCGGTGGCGGTGACACCTGATGGGAAACGGGCGGTTTCTGGGTCTTCTGACCATAGTGTGAAGGTGTGGGACTTGGCAACTGGAGCCTTGCTACATTCACTGAAGGGTCATAAGGACTGGGTGCGATCGGTCGCAGTAACGCCGGATGGGAAAATTGCAGTTTCTGGGGCGGGCGATCGCTTCCCCAAACTCTGGGATATTACCTCGGGGAAGGAAGTACCCCTGAAGACGGCAAAAAATACCCTCGCCTTGGCGGTGGTGGGGTTTAATTTCTTCTCAGTTGCCTGTTTGTTGATTTTAATCTTAATAGTAGCGGTAGTGTTTGCCGTGGGAGTGATGGCATTTGGGGTGCCGGGAGCTGCTTTCGCCGCAGTATTATTGGCTCTGCTGGGTTCGGTAGTGTTTGGCTGGGTTTTCATCACGGCGGATATGGTGGCGGTGAACCCCGCATTTACCCAGCAGTATGGAGCTGTGACTATTAACCCATCGGTGGCGGTAGTGGCTTTTGCGGTGGCGATGGGAATGTGTTTTAATTTGGCTTTTGCCGTAGCGAGCCGTCGGGCGAGTACCGCCCTGATGGGTGTGGTGTTTATGGTGGTTATTGCTTTCACCGTGGGCATTTTACAGGCTACGATTTTGAATAGTTCTGAGTCGATCGCCCGTCTGCGGTTTTTCAGCGGTTGGCGAGTAGTACAAGGCTTAATACCTGTTATTGGCTTAGTCGCATTAGCAGAAAGTCGCATCCTGTTTTATCCCGCGCACTTCATCGCCGCACTATATAGCAACTTCACTGGCAAAAAACATCCTATTTCCTGGGATGAAATGATATTTTTCCCCCTTCCGGGGACGGTTAACTATCTGCACCGCCAGCTCCAGCAAGATGAAACTACTGGGATGAATTTGTTGGTGCAAGTAGCCGCCAACCCTTTCCAACGTCGCGCTGCGATTCTGGCACTCCACCGTTACATCCATCAATCACCTGCTCCTCTGCATACTCTCTACAGTATCCTCGCCAGTCCAGTGATGGAGCAATACATTTCCCCCCCCATCAGTCAACAAGATTGGCAGATATTACCTAGCACCAAGCAAGTATTGCTCCTGCAACTAGACAAACGTTCTGTGAACACCAGTAGCGACTGGATCGAGCAGTTTGCCCAAAACTTGGCGGAGTTTCTCACTTGGGCAATTCCTTTATTTCCCCGCTATCCTAAACCAACTCCTTTGACTGGTTTTGCCAGTTTTCTTGGTAATTGTCACCCCGTCTCCCCGTCTCCCCGTCCCCCCGTCTCCCCGTCCCCTCTCCTCCTATCCTGGTGGGGAGGAAATTGAGCGATCGTTCGCCGCAATGGCCACCTTTTTGAGTTATAACGAACTTAGCCAATTAAGTAGCCCCATCCCCAACCTGACGGAAAATATCGGCGATAACCCGATTCGTCCCCTAGTGATGAAAGCTCTGGAGCGACTAAGTGCAGTTAGCGCCGAAATATCCGCTTATGAAACCGCATCAGAACCCACCGCCAAGGTGGCCGCTCTCGGTCGCGCTACCGGTATTTTAGAGGAAATAAACAGCCATATTGTCCCAGAGATTATGGAGCCAGAAAAGCAGATAATCCATCAGATTATTGAGAATTGGCGGCAGTTGATATGGCGAAATTTTATGGTATAGTATTTATGCTGTGGGGGCAATTCATCAATTGCCCCTAGGGAATGATGGTTTGAGGATTGTTTTCCTCCTCCCGGCTCCGGCAATAATCTATGATTACCAAACATTTTTCTATTTAAATACGTGAAGTAAGAGACAGTTTATATAGTCGTTTTAATTAAAACCGAGACAAAAGTGAGCTAGAATAAAAATAGGAGATTTTCAAATATAGTCATTTCAAATAAAAATGAAACCCTCGAAATTGCCCTCACAAGAGCCCCACTTCGACCAGGTAGGGAGAGGGGAGTAAGACGGGGTGACGGGGTGACGGGGTGACGGGGTGACGGCGGTTCGCTGACGGGGTGACAACCTCGCTGAAAGCCGGGGCAGTGCGGCAGTTGGCAGTTTATGGTAAAAAAAGATGGGGTGTTTTTTTTGTCAACTAACCCCATCTGTAAAAAATGCTACCTGAATTTTATCACAGTCACCTGAAA
>DVDU01000200.1 GCA_015296065.1 Oscillatoriaceae cyanobacterium M33_DOE_052
GGTGGTGTCTCTACCGGGGTGGAAGTATCGGTGGGTGGTGTCTCTACCGGGGTGGAAGTATCGGTGGGTGGTGTCTCTACCGGGGTGGAAGTATCGGTGGGTGGTGTCTCTGGGGGTGGTTCAGGAACCGAGATGATGCCGATATTTCCTTGGGTAAAGGTATATAAGAAGGAACCAGAACTAATTTGATTGTCACCGCTGACAATGGCTCCCGCCGTGCCGTTGTTGGTGCCATCTCCTACCACAAATGGTGTTACCCCATTACCACCGTGACGGATAGTAATGCTGCCACCAATACCGCCGCTGGTATCAATACTGGCATTTGTGCCATCAGCAGGGGTAAAACTGCTCGTAGCCCGGAAAAACCGGCCTGTGGTAATATCCACATTACCCCCCTGGGTCGCCCCAGAAGCATCAATCCAAGTGACTTGGATATCGCCAGAAGACTGAAGCGTGACATTACCCCCACTGCCAGAACCGCCGCGAGCATTAATTTCCCCAGCAGTGATTTGGGTGCTGGCGTTGACAAAAATTTCGCCGCCATTGGTGGCGCCAGCAGCGGTAATATTACCGGTGGTAATCTGTCCGGTGTTGCTGGTAAGGGTAATGTCACCGCCGGCACCACTTTCTGACATTGTATTGAGATGTGCAGTATTGACATTGCCACCGCTGCTGGTGATGTTGATACCAGAGGTAGCAGTCACGTTACTGGTGGTGATATTCCCAGCCGCCGTGAGGTTGACGGTGGATGCGATGACACCGCTGCTGAGATTAATTGTGTCTCCAGCATTCAGGCTCACTTCTCCGGTGGTCGTCACTGTGGCCGCAGAGATATTGCCCGCATCAACATTTAAACCTGTTAGGGGCACATTATTCCCAACATTTCCCAAGGTGACACCACCGCTGCCAGCATTAGCTGTCAAGCTCCCCGGTCCGTTCACTAAGTTAGCCGTGATGTTACCCCCGTCACTGTCGGTTTCTAGGGTGACTGCACTACCAAGAATTTTGACTTGGTTTACCCCGGCGAAACTTAAACCCCCATTGGTGTGGATATGGCCAAACAGGTTAAGATTATTGCCGCTGAGATTCAAACCGCCGATTTCGGTGCGATCGGCTCCCACAGCATCTAGAGAAATATCACCATTAACTGCACTGAGCGTGAGGATATGGCCAGGACCAGTAATGGCGCTGCCATTAAAGCTGATATCGCCACTGTTGCTCTTGAGTATCGCATCACTGGCCAACATTGTCCCACCAACAGCACCAGTAAAGTCTAGTTGGTTTTCCCCAGTGATATTAGCGTTAATACTGGTGACACCACCAGCCATGACAGTGAGAGCCGCCAGGGGGTTGCTACCACCCACCACCCCGTTAAAGGCAACATTGCCACTACCAGCATTAAGCGTCAGGTTATAGGTGCCATCAACCGTATTGCCAAAAGTGATGTCACCCCCTGTGACAGCCACTGTCACATCAGCCAACAGCCGCAAAGCATCCTGGAAGTTAACCAGTGAAATTCCTGTGACATTGGCGGTGACATTGGTATTACCCGGTGCATCTGTGACCACAGTCTGGGCATTCACCGTGCCATTAAATAAAGTATTACCGCTGCTGTTGGCCGTTAGGTTGCCCAAAGCAGTCATATTGCCTACGGCGTCATTAAAGGTAATATCACCACTACCAGCGTTGACGCTGAGGTTATAGGCGCCATTCACGGTATTGTTAAAGGTGATATGGCTGTTATCGCTGGTGAGGGTGACACTATGACCCAGAGTCACGGCATCATTATAAGTTTGGATACCAGTGGTGGTGACATTGGCGGTGACATTGGTGTTACCTGGTGCATCTGTGACCACAGTTTGGGCAGTTACTGTGTTGTTGAATAAAGTATTGCTGCTGCTGTTGGCCGTTAGGTTGCCCAAGGCGGTAGTATTGCCTACGGCGTCATTAAAGGTAATGTCACCACTACCGGCGTTGACGCTGAGGTTTTCACTGCCAGCAGTACCATCTAATGTGCCGTTGGATGTAATGTTGCCCCCACCGCTGCTGGTATCTAGGAGTGTTTCGGCGGTGAGGGTGAAGTTACCTTCTACATTAATGTTGCCACCGGTAGTGGCTTCGATGTTGAGAGATTGTGAGGCGTTAATGGTGGTGCCGGATTGCAAATTAACGTCGCCGCCACTGGGGCCGTTATTGCTGATGGTGACTTGGTTGGCGATGATGTTGCCCGCGATCGCCACATCCCCACTGCCATTATTCATCAACCCACTACCATCACTCAAAGTAATCGCCACATTGCCACTACCCGCATCGAGAGTTACTCCTGAAGCCGCCAAAATCTGGGCATTTCCTGAATCCCGCTGCTCATCCACCACCCCATTTGCCGTCCCATCATTAGCCAGCAAACTGAGATTGCCATTATCCGTGATAATATCAGCATTCACCACAATGCTGCGGCCAGCTTTTAAGGTCAAATCGCCGCCACTGCCCCCCGCCGCTGTGATAATTGCACTATTCACCGTAATATCATTATTCGCCTGTAAAGTTACCGCCGTCCCCTGCTCGGTGACATAAGTAATCAACCGGGGATGAATCGTAATATTCGCATCCTCAAAATAATCATAAGTCAACGTCTCTGGGTTGGTGACAAACACCTCTACCCGTCCCGAACCATCAGCCGCTGGACTCGCCACCAAATGGTTGCCATTACTCAGAGCTGTCAGACCGCCAGAACCGAAAGCATCAGCGGCATTACTGCCAGTAAGACGGATGATTTCTGCCTGATTCACCAAATCAAAGAAAATCACCGCTCCTGCATCAGTATTCCCGTCTATATCCGCTGCTGGGGCGGCCAACACTATGGTATCAGGAATCGCTGATCCTGCCATAGTACCAAAACCATCACCAGCATGAACCCCACTGATGCGGTGGACTTCGCTGCCATTCGTCCCATCAGCGATAATCACTGTTCCCGCATCCGTTATGCCGCCAATATCAGCACTAGGGTTGCCGAACACGTAATTACCATTGCTCAATTCCAGCCAAGGGTTGCCGCTGCTTTCGCCAAAGCGATCGTTACTAAAAGTCCCAGAAATCCGGCCAATTTCCCCACCCCCGCTGCCATCAGCCAAAATCACCGTCCCATTATTCGTCAACCCCCCCACATCAGCATTGGGGTTGCCAAACACATAATTACCATTGCTGAGCGGGAAAATCTGATCATTACCGAAGTTATCCCCAGCCACAGCCCCACTAATGCGGTTAATTTCCGTTCCCGTGCTACCATTGGCTAAAATCACCGCTCCCGCATCGGTAATAGTGCCGTTACCCGCATTGGGATTACCGAAAACATAATTCCCATTAGTCAAAGCCGCAATTTGACCGCTACCAAATTGGTCATTATTTTTGGTGCCAGAAATCCGGCTGATTTCTGTTCCCGTGCTGCCATCAGCTAAAATTACCGTCCCGGCATTGTTCCGCAAACCGATATTCGCCAACGGATTGCCGAAGGCAAAGTTACCATTAGTTAAAGCTGTTATGGCGCCGCTACCAAATTGGTCATTCATATTGGCACCATTAATCCGGTTAATTTCCGCTCCCGTGGTGCCATTGGCTAAGATCACCGTCCCCACATCTGCACTCACCGTCAGCAGACCGAGCAACTGCACATCAGCATTCGGGTTGCCAAAAACAAAGTTACCATTGGTCAATGCCGCAATTTGTCCACTGCCGAATTGGTCGTTACTACTAGCGCCGTCAATGCGGTTGATTTCCGCTCCCGTGGTGCCGTCGGCTAATATCACCGTCCCCCCATCTGTCACCAAGGTAAGCAGACCGAGCAAGGTAGTATCAGCGTTGGGGTTGCCGAAGACAAAGTTACCATTAGTTAAGGCGGTAATGCCATTGCTGCCGAATTGGTCGCTATTGTTCGCCCCAGAAATCCGGTTGATTTCCCCTCCGGTGGTGCCATTGGCCAGTATCACCGTCCCCGCATCATTCAGCCCCCCGATATTCGCTAAAGGGTTGCCGAAAGCAAAGTTACTATTAGTTAAAGCGGTGATGCCATTGCCACCAAATTCGTCGCTAGCAAAAGTGCCATTGATTTGACCGAGTAGCGCCCCGCTTTGGGGGTCGAATAAATAAACTGCTCCCGCATCCGTAGCGTTAAAATCGTCAAAGGGTGAGGCAACGGCGATATTTCCGTTGGGGAGAACAACGGCAGCGGCTCCAAATTCATTCCCCCCAGCCGGATTGGGGTCTAACAGAGGAAATGAACCCCCGCTGGTGTTGGCATCTATGGTAATATTTTTGGGGTCAAGGAGCAGGGTTCCGGCTTGTCCATTCGTGGCACTGGCATCGGCCATCCCGGCGAAATGCAGGCGATTTTTGCCCGACACTTCGATAAATCCGCCGTTGCCATTTTGCAGTCCCCCTCGGGCGCTGATATTGCCATAAAATTGGGTGGATTCATCTGCCCAAACGATGACTTTACCGCCATCGCCGGTGACACCGGCATCAGCAGTTAGTTGACTGGCGGGGTTGATCAAGGTGTTTTGGGCGTTGAGGGCTTGTGACGTTTGTCCCTGGTAGTCGCCGCCGATGAAGATTTCGCCGCCACCACTGTCCCCATTGGCGTTAATTGTCGCGGCTAAGAGTCGGATGTCTGTGGCAAACAGTTGCACCGTCCCGCCGGTTTCTCCTGTGGCGGAGAGGGTGCCAGAAGTGGTTAAAAATGTCTCAGCGTCGCCATTAAAAGTGATGCTACCGCCGGTGGTGGCACCGTCAGCGGTGGTACTGGCTGCAGCGGTTTGAATGGCTGTACCAGTATAGTTGATGGCAATTTCACCACCTTGGCTGGTGAAACTGTTGGCGGCGATGTTGCCTGCATCGAGAAAATTTCGGGTTTCGATTCTGATGTTGCCTGCATCAGCTCCCGATACGGTAAGCTGGCCGCGATTTTCTACGATATCTCCCCGCAGTTGAATTTGACCAGCAGTGGCGGTGATTTCGCCCGCGTTGAGAATGCTACTGCCGGTTAATTGTACCGTGCCGTCAGGATTGGTGATGATTTGGGTGGCGTGACCGATATGGCCTCCCGTGAGTAATTCTGGGAGTTGTTGGGGCAGGGGTGATGGCGCCAGATGGCTAGTTGTTGTGGGGGATGGGGGGCGATCGGTGGCAATCTCCAAGCTGAGCAGATGTCCTGGTTGGGAGATTTTTAGCACATTCTCTCCCGGAACTGCAGTGATGGTGATGTTGCCCCCAGGGGCTGTTAGAGTGCCATAGTTGCTGGCAGCACCTGCGAGTAAGTTTAAATTTTTGCCAAAAGATACATTTAAATTACCTAAGTTGATAATAGCACCGGGGGTAAAGCCGAAGGCAAACTGGTTGGGCGTTCCTACTAAGTCTGCCCAGTTGCTTTCCCCGATCGCGTTAAACCAGTTGCTGCCAAAACCGATGCTGGTGGCGGTGGTGGCGGTGAAGTCCCCTGGAACGTTCAAGCTGGCACCTGGTCCGAAGACAATCCCGGCGGGGTTCATTAAGAAAAGATTAGAATTACCCCCGGTGACTTGAATCAACCCATTGATTATGGAGGCGTTGCCCCCAACCACGCGCCCGAAAATGTTATCGATGTGGGGATTTGATTGAAAATTCGCAGTTTGTCCGGTTTCTAAGCCAAATTTTTCAAAGCTATGGAACAGGTTGGCGCCGTCCCGTGACACTTGTCCGCCAGTGATGTCCAACTGCTGACCGGATGGGGTGACAATTGTCATCGTCCCGTCATTGGCGGGAGTTATGGGTTGGGCAAGGGATTCTGTGGTGTATGTGACATAGGTCAGAATCAGTCCCGATATTAAAGCCTTATTCCAATTCATATTTATCCCCTTCTTTCCACCAGCTTGGTAACTCCCAGATGTTGCCTGCCTGCTGCGAAAAATCAGCCATAGTCTTTATAGTGTCAGCTCTACACCATAAAAACCCGCATGGCTCTGGTGGCGGGTTTGCTCCCGCATTAACTCTTAACTAAATATAATTACTGATGCAGATTACCCGTAAATCCTGTCTTCCCTACCCCAGTTAATTAGAGATTATACATCTCCACAAGCTGAAATCTATGGACATAGATGATTATAATCCATATTTGCCTCAATATAACTCGGATTTTGACAAAGATTAATTTTCTATAAATGCAAGTTAAATATAAAGTGGCGGGAGGGGTAGCTGCGAGGAGACCTGGAGACACGATCGAGCTGGTGAATTACCCATAAATCCCGTAGGGGCGGGTCCCCCGTGGCCGCCCCGAGATGGGCAGCATACCGGAGGGGCGGACCCCCTGTGGCCGCCCCCAATGGTGTTGTTCTGATGGGGCTCTGGTAGGGGCGAAAAATCCGCCTCGGGGAGCGAATATTCACCCCACCCCGGACTTGATGTGATATGAAGAAGGCAATTACCAGGGACTGCCGATCGTAGTAAACGCCGCCCAATAATAAGGGTGATTCAGCACTCCATCATCTAAACTCGCTGATGGAGGTAAAGCCACATTGCCGCTAGCAGCGATTAACTGACCATTTTCAAGGCGGATTTTCCCTTGAATCATATTGATTTGGGCTTGCCTTAATGCTTCAGCCTTGAGGGGATTTTCCCGCAGGTGGTAATAAAAATCGGCCATTAGCCCCAAACTGCCTTCATCGCTGACGTACCAGAGAGAAGCGACAGCGGATTTTACCCCCGCTTTCACTGCCAAACCAGCAAAACCTAACTCCGCGTCTTTATCTCCCAAGGCAGTACGGCAGGCACTGAGTACCAACAGCTCTACAGGGGGGTTCTGCCAGTCCAAATCATCCATCTCATCTAGGGGCAATTGTTCATTCCAAAGCTGGATGTAAGAATTACTCGGTTTTCCGGGCAAAAATTCCGCGTGAGTTGCCAAGTGAACGATGGGAAATTGTCCCGAAACCCGTTTACTAATGAGATTTTTGATGGTAAAATCACCATTGAGGAAAAACTGAGAATCTGCCATTTCTCCGGTAATCTCTTGCAACTCCAAAGGCACTCCTGGTAAAGGTTGGTGTTGTTGAAACTCCGACGCTCCCATCGCCAATAGGCGGGGTGTGCCTAGAGGTTGATAAACCTGATTTGTCAAACTAAAGCTGGGAATCAGGCTAAAGCTATATTTTTCGATAAAAAACTGGTTGCCGTCGTGCAAAGCGGCCACAGGGAGAGAACGCAATCCCGGATCCATTGAAAACATCAAAGTGGAAATACCCAGTTTTTCTAAGTCTTTTTCCAGGGGGGCTATCAGCCAGCGGTGCAGTTGCTGTGCTGCCGGTAAATAGGTAGTGGTGTTTCGCTTTCTCGGGTCAGTAATGGCGCTGCGCAGCTCGTTGACAGTGGCGAGGAATTTGGCTTTTGGGGCTTCGGGAATGCTATAGTTAATCGGGTTGCCTACTGGTGGCACTAAAATCAGCTCCAAGTTGTCAGCGTGAGCAATGGTATAGATAATAGCTGCCTGCTTGCCCGTCTCAGCTTGAATCGTCTTTAAAACTTCCTGAAAGCTGCTAACTGCAATACCCTGCTCTCCTAAATTCGCCGTCACTCCCAGGTAATTACCGAATTCCTGATTGCGCAATTGCTCGATATGCCAGACGGAAGCCTCCATATCGCTCCCCTCATAATCATCCGCAATCCCCGCCGCTGCTCGTTGATTGCCATCAGCACCATTATTTTGATTTTGATTGCTATCCGCACCACCAGCAGCATTACCAATAGGAGCAGTGGAGATTAATGTCTGCAATCCCGCCATCTGATTGCTCGATATATTACCATTAAAATCCCCAACTTGCCAGCCATTGATAATCGCCGCTCCCGGTTGGACAATCAAAATTTGGTCTTTGGGATAAAAACCCGGATCAGCCAGGGGTGAAAGCGGATTCCGGAAATCTTCCCAAAAGTTTAGCCGGGAGACTTCCAGAGTCCGAGTCTCGCTGATGATTTCTGAAAATACCGGAGCTGGTGGTAAAGATGTGGTTGCTGCTACTGTTGTCGCCACATCGGATAATTCCACATTGATGGGATTTACTCCCGTTATATTCACGGTTCCGGCTTCTAATACTGTAGGCGGAATTGCCCCGATCGCGCTGGAAACTGACGGTGCCACTGGTGCTACTAGCGAGTTTACCTCTATGGGTGATAATACTGGCGTTGATGTTATCTCTGGGTTAAGTGCCTCTGTTATTGGTTGCAGGGGTGATGTCACCGGCAAATTGCTGCTATTTCCCGGCAATAACAAAGTACCTGGCAGCGGTGACAACGTAGCTGCTACTGGTGATGGTGGATTAGTTGCCACTGGGGATATTGTTTCCCCAGGCAGTATTTCCTCTGGTAAAATCAGACCCTGATTTTCAGGATTTATCCCCTCAGCTACCGGTGTGTCTGTGGGAGAGCTTACCGGCGGATTAGTTGGGGTTGGTGTCCCTACCGGCGGATTAGTTATCGGTGTAGTTGTTGGCGGATTAGTTGGGGTTGGTGTCCCTACCGGCGGATTAGTTATCGGTGTAGTTGTTGGCGGATTAGTTGGGATTGGTGTCCCTACCGGCGGATTCGTTACCGGTGGATTATTTACTGGCGGATTAGTTGGGATTGGTGTCCCTACCGGCGGATTAGTTACCGGCGGATTAGTTACAGGTGGTGTGGTGGTTGTCGGTGGTGTGGTGGTTGGTGGTGTGGTGGTGGTTGGTGGTGTGGTGGTTGTCGGTGGTGTTGGTGGTGGCGGTTCGGGAACGGAAATAATGCCAATATTCCCTTGAGTAAAGGTATATGGGAACGAACCAGAAGAAATTTGATTATTCACAGTAGCAATCACTCCGGCGGTGCCGTTAGTGGTGCCATCTCCGACAATAAAAGGTGTGATTCCATTACCACCGTGGCGGATAGTAACGCTGCCTCCGGTACTACCGCCGCTAGTAGAAATACTGGCATTACTGCCATCAGCAGCGGTAAAAGTGCCGGTAGCCCGGAAAAATCGGCCTGTGGTAATATCTACATTACCGCCTTGGGTAGTTCCTGCGGCATCAATCCAAGTGACTTGGATATCCCCAGAGGGGTCAAGGGTGACATTACCACCCTTGCCAGCATTACCGCGAGCATTAATTTCTTCAGCGGTAATTTGGGTACTGGCATTGACAAAAATTTCGCCGCCATCGGTGGCGCCAGTGCTGGTGATATTGCGGGTGGTAATTTGTCCAGTATTGCTGGTGATGGTAATATTAGCGCCAGCTCCCGTGAGGGAAGCAGTGTTAAGATTACCGAGGGTAAGATTGCCGCCAGTGCTGGTAATGTTGATATCCGATGTGGAGGTGATATCGGCGGTGTTGATATCGTTGACGGCAGTAAAATTGACGCTGGCGGCGTTGACGGCATCACTGATGTTAATGCCGCTGGTAGCGTTGATTTGTAAATCTCCGGCGGCAATAGCACCGGTGGTGATTTGGCTACCATTAATATTGAGATTGCCTAGGGGTGTATTCTGGCCGATTTGGCCTAAATTCACTGTTCCTGTTCCCGGTTTCATGGTCATAGCTCCGGGGCCGTTGATGGTGGTGGCGGTAATGTTGCCGCCGTCACTGTCGGTTTCTAAGGTGACAGCGGCTCCGAGGATATTCACGTTGGTAACGTTACTCAGGTTTAACCCGCCGTTGGTGTAGATGTTGCCCAAGAGGTTGAGATTTTGGGCGGTGATGTTGAAGCTGTTTAATTCGTTGCCGTTGCTGCCGATGTTGGCGAGGGTAATATCACCAGTGGGAGCGGTAAAGCTGAGGTTTTTGCCGGGAGCGGTGATGGCGGCGGTAAAATTGATATGGCCGCTATTGCTGATAAAATTTACGTCGGTGGTGGCGTTAATGGTGGTGAAGCTGATGTTACCGTTAGTGGCAGAAGTGTTGAATGTCAATAAAAAAGTGGTAAAAATAGCCACAATTATGTTATAATGAGAGCCGCAGATAAAAAAAAAGGAGTTTAAGCATGACTAAATATTCATTCTCCATGATTCTCAAATACATCTTGAGGGA
>DVDU01000052.1 GCA_015296065.1 Oscillatoriaceae cyanobacterium M33_DOE_052
ACCTGGAGTGAAAACCATTTGGCGGGGTCTGCAACGACTCCATGATATCTCTACCACTTGGCTACTACTTTATCAAAGTGACATCTCAACTGTCAAGGCTAATGATGTTAAGAAAGATGTGAGTAAGGCATAGGTCCCCCCCAGGGGGGAGCAGGGGTGATGAGATGGCTTAGCTACTTTTCCGGCTCCCATCCTTGGGTCAAATCCGGTGCGGCTATGGTTTCTGGAAATAATGAGCCAAAAGCTGCTTGCCTTTCTGCTGGGGATGTGGGTGCCCAATTCCACATACTTTCATAAAAGAAGAAAGACACCCCAGCATACCCTTTATTGCGCACTGTTTCCAGTTGTTCTTGGATTTGCTCCATTGAGACTGGCCGCGCTTTCAATCCGGCTATAATGCCCACACCTACAGGTATATGCTTGCGAGCATTCTGCATTTCCTCTCGGTCTAATTCCGCTGTAAACGCATTGATATCATTGCGATAAATTTGTACTACCAATTCCTCTACTAAACCCTGGCGTTCCCAGCTTTCCCAATCGGCGAGGAATTCTTCATAAGAAAACCGCTGAGGGTTGGGCGACAATCCCACGATACAGTTTTGTTTACGTTGTTTAATTTCGTCAAACAAGCGCTTTTTAAATTGGGTGATTTTATCAGCGCGCCACCGCAGCCATTGGGGATTTTTGGGGTTTTCTGGTGGTTCTTGGCCGGAATTTTCCTGTTTGTACAGTTCTACGGTAAACTCGTCATAGCCATATTCCGACGGTAAGCCGAAGTGGTCATCTAGTTGCACCCCTTGGATATCGTATTTTACCACCATTTCCACCACTAAATCTATCATAAATTGCTGGACTTCTGGGTGAAAGGGATTCAGCCAGACGCGGGGGTGTTCGCCTTCCATTTTGATTTGCGTCCCGTCGCGGCGGCTGGTCAACCATTGGGGTCGCCGTCGGGCTAATTCTGAATCTGCTGGCGCCATAAAGCCAAATTCAAACCAGGGTATGACGCGGATGCCTTTTTGTTTGCCGATTTTAACGATTTCTGCGAGCATATCTCGCCCTTCAAATCCGGGGTCGGGGTCCACTTTGGCGCCGATCACTCGTTCTGCGACTTGGCTGGGATATAGGGTGTAGCCCCAATTCCACACGGTGGGATAAACGGTGTTGATGTTGATCTGGGCGAGACGCTCCATACTTTGGACGATCGCCTCGGAGGAAAACAACACATCACTATCAATATTCGTCAGCCACACCCCCCGCAGTTCCGACGTTTGAACCCTTGGCACCCTCGGTGTCGGTGTCGGTGTGGGTGTCGGTGTTGGCGTCGGTGTTGGCGTTGGTGTCGGTGTCGGTGTTGGTGTCGGTGTCGGTGTTGGCGTCGGTGTTGCTGTCGGTGTTGGCATCGGTTGTGGTACATTCGCCAAATCGGCGCGACGTGCCACGTACTGCGCCAAAGCCACAGAAGTCTCTGGTAGCAAGGTTTGACATAAAAATGCCGCTACTTCCGATCGCGTGGCGTTGTCATTGGGGCGCAATTCGCGAATATTGGGATAATTGACAACTAGCAGTTTTTCCGTCGCCGAGGCGATCGCATTGCGCGCATACCCGGGAATCTCCGCCGCATCATCAAAAGTCGCCTCTAACCCCCGCTCCACCTGCTGCACCTGGGGCAACTTCAACCCCCCCGCCAACCCTACCAGCACTTGCACTCGGGTAATCTCTTGATTTGGGTTAAAAATTCGCCCCGCGTATCCCGCCAAAAAACCCCGTTCATAAGCCAGTTTAATCGGACGTGCCGCCCAAAAATTACTGGGAATATCTACAAACCTCATCGTTTCCCGCACTGGGGCCGCATTAGGGAAAGCGATTTCTAGCAAAGTGGCAAATTCCGCTCTGGACACCGAAGCATCAGGGCGAAACGTCCCATCAGGATAGCCATTGAGAATTCTTTTCGAGGCTAGGTTCTCGATACAGCTTTGATTCCAGTTACCTTGTATATCCTCAAAAGTCCTTTGGGCTGCCGCCTTCCAAGGTAGCATCCCCACAGGCAAACCAGCTAAAGTCACGATAACGATGATTTTCCGCAGCCACTTGCTCTTGTTCAACATCCCAAAATCCACAAGCTGAGGTTTGATTTTCTTAATACTTTCAAAATGTAGATGATTCTGGCCAATTTATCCCATCATCGTTATTCCCCTCCATTCGCGAACCTGGAAAGAGGGCTAGCCGATGCCCATCCACACATAGCGAGCCACGAATACGGCGGCAATTATCCATACAGCCGGGGAGATTTCCCGACTTTTGCCCTGAAATGATTTGATGAGGGGATAGGTGATAAAGCCAACCGCCAGCCCTTCGGCGATCGAAAAGCTCAAAGGCATGAGCAAAATGGTTAAAAATGAGGGAATCGATTCCCCGGGGTCATCCCAACGAATACCTCGGACTGCTCCCATCATCAGCACTCCCACTAAGACTAAGGCGGGAGCGGTGGCGAAGGCAGGAATAGCGGCGAGGATGGGGGTGAAAAATATGGAGAGGGTGAACAGGAGGGAAACAATGACGGCGGTAAACCCACTGCGGCCCCCTTCTGAGATACCGGCGGCAGATTCAATATATGTGGTGACAGTGGAAGTGCCCAAGATGGCTCCGGCGGCGGTGCCTACTGCATCAGCCATCAGAGCGGCTCTCGATCGGGGTAGTTCTCCCTGCTCGTCGATATATCCCGCTTTGATGCCCAGTCCGGTGAATGTGCCGATCGTATCAAACAAGTCCACAAACAAAAACACGAACCCCACGGCCAAAAAATCTGAGATTTTGTCCCCGGAAACCTGCCCTAAACCTACAAATGCTTGCCCGAACAGGTGAACGGGCAGTTGGGGCCAAGCGATAATCCCTTTGGGTAGGGGGGTGATGCCCAGCAGCCAGCTTAAAGCGGCGGTGGCGAGAATACCCCATAGTAGGGCGCCTTTGATGCGGCGGGCAACCAGGGCACTGGTGAGGATAATACCGCCGATCGCCATGATGGTGGTGGGTTGGTGGAAACTGGCGAGGGCGGTTTTAGTGGCGGGATGGGCGATAATGATGCCTGCGCCACCACTGGCGGTATCTTGAGAGAGAGCGATGTAGGCGAGGAATAAGCCGATACCCGAGGCGATCGCCTGTCGCAAACACAGAGGTATCGCCTTAATGATGGCTCCCCGGACCTGAGACAACGTGAGGGCAATAAAAATCATCCCCTCCAAAAACACCGCCCCCAACGCCATCCGCCAGTCTATGCCCATTTTCTGCACCACCGTATAGGTGAAGAAGGCATTAATCCCCATTCCTGGGGCCAAAGCAAAGGGGTAATTTGCCGCAATGCCCATGATCAGACAGGCGATCGCCGAACCAATAGCCGTCGCAAACACCAGCTCCCCGAACAAATCACCCTGGGACTGCAAAAAAATCGCCCCCGATAATATCCCCGGGTTCACAGCTAGAATATACGCCATCGTCATAAACGTAGTCACCCCCGCCAGTACCTCAGTCCCCAAATCTGTCTGGAGTTCCCGAAACTGCCAAAACCGGGCAATTACAGCCCCCATTTTCCTGGCTAGCTTATCTAAACCCATAATCGTTAAAAGCATATATTATAAAACTGCACTATAATTTTCCGTCATCAAACCCAGATTTTCCCAACCATTTGCCCTGTTACTATCTGGCGCCCATGCCCCCATGTCTAAACTAATTCCTATCACCTCATTTCGCTTTGGTATCATCACCACATTTATCCTCTCCCTCACCCTCCGGTTTTGGGGTATCAGTCGCTTTAACAGTATCGTATTTGACGAAATTTACTTCGCCAAATTCGGCCAAAACTACCTCAGCCGCATCCCATTTTTTGACAGTCAGCCCCCCCTCGGTAAATACCTCATCGCCCTAGGAATTTGGCTCGCCCAATACCTGCCATTTCCCCATCATGGAGCTGTCACCGTCGCCGATGTCACCCTCTCTCCCTGGAGTTTTCGCTGGTTAAACGCCTTCACAGGCGCCTGTATTCCCCTCATCGTCGCCGCCATTGCTTACCAGCTCTCCCATCGCCGCAGCTACGCCATCATCGCATCCCTACTTGCCGCCGCCGATGGCTTATTCTTAGTAGAATCCCGCTTTGCCCTCATTAACATTTATTTAGTCATCTTCGGTTTACTCGGACAGTGGTTTTTTCTCCAAGCCACCGCCACCAGTGGTCAACGTCAGTGGCTATGTTTAGCCGCCGCAGGCGTCAACTTTGGTGCCGCCGCTTCTGTGAAGTGGAATGGTTTAGGATATCTTCTCGCTGCATATATCCTCTGGGGTGTAGCTTGGTTACATAATATCGCCACCAAACCGAAAAATCAATGGGTAGCGCATCCCCTTGCCCAGCCTATCCCCGTTATCCCCTTTATCCTCAATTTAGGATTACTCCCCGCCGCGATTTATAGCCTCTATTGGCTCCCCCACCTGCTGCTAAATCCCGAATACAATTTCTGGGAAGTACATGGCCAAATCCTCGGCTATCACCAGCGTCTGGGCAATGGCACTGATGTACATCCCTACTGTTCCTCTTGGTGGAGCTGGCCTTTAATGCTCCGCCCCGTCGCTTATTTTTATAGTAAAACCAAAACCCCCCAAAATCAAGAAATTATTTTCCACGTCAACGGCATGGGTAATCCGATTTTGTGGTGGTTGAGCGCCGCCGCCATTCTAGCATTAATCTGGATTCTCAGCCGCCAACTCTTCTGGCAATATAACCGCCCCTATGCCGAAACATCTAGTGCTATTGTTACTTACAAACCATCACTCATAATTTTACCCCATTCTGAGTATCACTGGTGGATTGCTTTGTATTTAGTCGTCAATTATTTGGCGAACTGGCTCCCTTGGGCAGGAGTATCACGCTGCCAGTTTATCTACCTCTATATGGAAGCAGTAGTTTTTGCTTGGCTCGCCTTAGCTTTCCTCCTCGACTGGTGGTTAGAATCTCCCTCTCTCTTGTGGCGAGGTATTGCCGTTACTATCACCTTGGCCGTTATGCTTGCCTTCTCATTTTGGCTGCCACTTTACCTCGGTTTACCCCTCACCCCCTTCGCCTGGAAACTTAGGATTTGGCTCTCATCTTGGATTTGATAATTATCAATTATCAATTATCAATTATCAATTGTCAATTGTCCTTTGTCCTTGGTAGGGTGGGCAGGGTACTGCCCACCCTACTAATACTACGCTAATTTTTCACAAACATCGCCCGATATACTGGTTTATCAGCTTCTAAAGTAGCCATTTCCCTTTCAGTCGGAACCGGGAAAATATTTGACCCCAACCACTCAGTGTCGTGAACTTGGCGAAAATGATGGTTAGCGGCAAACATCGATCGCATTTGTGCCGCTACTGGCTCCACATCAGATTGCAAAAATACTACACCGCCTGTGACTAAATACACCGCTAACTCGGCGACTAACTCCGGTTTCACGACCCGCCGTTTTTGGTGACGTTTTTTAAACCACGGGTCGGGAAACTGAATCGAAACTCGCTGTAATACTCCTGGGGGCAAAGATGATAGGAGGGGTTGCAGAGAATTGTTGGCATTACAAAAAATATAGTGGAGATTTTTTAACCCCAACTCATCCCTGGTCTTTAAAGCCACATCTACCAAAGGCTCTCTGATTTCTAAACCCAAATAATTCCAATCAGGTTCTCGCTGAGCCATTTCCTGTAAAAACCGCCCCCAAGCACAACCAATATCTAAATGTAGCGGTTTTTCTAGATTTTCATAAATATCATGCCAATCCGGCTGACTCACCGGAGTTTGATAGGCTATACTTAAAGGATTCACATGTTGTCTCACTCGGACTTTGGCCAATTTTTCCCTCCTTTTTTGCTGATTTTATCTGATTATAACACAAAGTTGGCAACGGTTCATTTCAGCCCCACCCCCAGAGTAGTAGTTCGTACGTTGGGTTGAGGAACGAAACCCAACATATTCCACCCCCAGAAACCGGGTTTCTGGCGGAGCTGCTCTGTCATGGTACGAGACACTTATCGAGAAACCCGGTTTCTCCAACTCACCCCCACCGCCGAAACTCCGCCAACGCTTTATCCTTCGCATCCTCATCCACAATCGGAAAATTCCCCAAAATATGGCTAAACTCCGATTCATTTAAACCATACAAATGGGCAATAATCCCATCTAATTCTGCCCGCAACTTTGCCCGCGACGCCGCATCCGTCACCCCATTTTTATGGGAACCGATACCCACCGACTTCGCCAAATCATCACACTCCGGGGTCGTGCAAATCAGTTTCGCCGCTCTGGACAAGATATCAGCGCAATATTCATCACCTGCACTCAGGCGGGGGACGGGGGTTTGGTAGATATAGAACATATTGCAATGCGCCGTTACTTTCTGGCGGATGATAAAATCACATACAAAACTGTTTAACATTGATACAACTAATATCAATTCAGACCCAGCCAAACCATCCGACGATACTATAAGAGTATTTCCCGCTAGCACATTCGGCGGCAAAATCGTAGCAATCATTGTGCGAATATCAGTGTTTCTAGCCACATCACGAAAACCCAATCGATAAGCCTGATAATCCAACAACTGCCCCTCATCAGTCCCTTTCCTGCCCAAAAGTGCTTGGCGTCCCTCCTGCTCTTCTATCCAATACCTTGGTTTCGCGTACTCGTGGGTAAACTGATGTATCATTTTCCCCTCATAAAGCGCTAACCGCCCCCCTCCCGGCGACTGGTGGAACAAATGACTATCATTAGTCATATTCAGCTCTTGTGCTAACTTCAAATTCCACTTACCCGGTATCTGTTCCCCCAACAAGGGAAACCGCGCCATCTTTTCCGCAATATGGATATCTAGCTCACCCTTAAACTCCATCACCGAGATGGAGTCAGGAGATAACCGCCGGACCAACTCCACCGAGATAGATAAACTCTCACTACTGGGAAACTTCGATAAGTCAGCCACATCATGGCGCATAAATTCCGCTGGGAACTGGTGGGTTTTACCCCCCTTCTGGAATGTCAACACCACAAATTTAAAGCTGCGATGCACCCCCTCAAAAATTTCCTGGCGGTTTTCAAAACCAAATAACCCTGTGACCTGAGTTTTGCTAAACAGCATTTCCCGCAACTGTTTAGCGCCCAAATCCGTATAAATTCCGCTAGGGATGACAATACCACATTCACCACCCGGACGCAACAGGTTAAAACACTGCTCGACAAATAAACAGTATAGATTAATTTTGCGAGCTACACTTTTGCCGCTTATCTCAGACCGCTGATGTTTATATTGCTCAGACTTTTTAAAATAAGCACTAACGTGAGGGAATCCGCTGCAATATGCTAACCAAGTCGCCGCGATTTCCGGGTCTTTCAGCATTTGTAATCGCTGCTGCTCCCACGCCTTAATATCGAGCTTTTTCTTTTGAATTAAACCATCATATTTTTGAAAAAACTCTTTTTCGTCGGTTTGTAAAACTTCCCAAGGCGGGTTAGTAATAATCGCATCAAAACCACCCCGCCGCTGAATTATTTCGTCAAATTCATAACCCCAGTGGAAAGGCTCTAGAGCTTGAATATCTTCTGGCGTCACCTCCCGCTTTTGCGCTTTTCCCGTGAGTTGCGCTTGTTCATACTTGATGTTTAGCCTTTTGAACTCATCCCGCAAAATCTCATCTAAAATCGGGAGAGACTCAGCTTTTATCGTGGCGATATCGTCCCGCAGCTTCTGGAGGTCATCACTGTAAGCGGTAGCTTGGCGGTAACTTTCGATAAGGCGGTTTTTCTCCTCTAAAACTTGGCGGTAAGTTTTGGTAAATAAATCTAACTGGATGTGACGCCCATTATAATCAGTCTCCTGCACCTGCATCAACCCAATCAGGGAGTTACCCGCCATAATGTTAAAATCGATATTAGGCAAAGGTTCCAACTCTTCCACTTTTTCCGCACAAGAGACTAAAGCGAGGAAAAGCCGTAATTTAGCGATTTCCGTCGCTTCCGCCATAATATCCACACCATAGAGATTTTGGGTGATAATCTGTTTGGTGATGAAATAGTCTAAAGACGGGTGATTTTTCTTGATTTTCTCTAATTCTGCGGTGAGAGTATTATCCGGCAAATACTCAATTTTGCCCAGAAGTGCGCTATAGATATATTTAAGGGTTTTCATCGCCGCCACCAGGAACGCTCCCGAACCACAAGCGGGGTCTAATAAGGTGAGTTTGGGGAGAGTTTCCAATAGGAGGCGGCGGGTGGTATTCGCATCTAGGTTGGCGATGATGTCGTTGATGTTGGGGGTAGTCTGGTTGCTTGTTGGGTTTCGTTCCTCAACCCAACCTACGCTTACAGCATTGAGGATGAGCTGATTAATCGTTCTGTCACAGAGATATTCGGTAATCTCATTTCGGGTATAATAAGCCCCAAACTCCTTTTGGTTGATGTATTTCTCAAAGATATAACCCAAAATTGCCGGGTTAATCTCATTATCCTTCCCGCCAGTGGAGTCGTCTAAATTCCAGGAATAGCTCTCAAATAGGCGAAATATA
>DVDU01000289.1 GCA_015296065.1 Oscillatoriaceae cyanobacterium M33_DOE_052
ACCCCTTTCTCCCAAAAAGGGAGAAAGGGGAGTAAGAAAAGGAGGGGGGGAAGAGGGGGAAGACGGGGAAGATTACTCCCCAGACTCCCCAGACTCCCCACACTCCCCTCTCCCTACCTGGGAGAGGGGCTGGGGGTGAGGGCTTATTTCTCGATTGATTTAGGATGGCTATATGCTATAATTAATTGGAAAAAATTAGGTAGGTAGGTAGGCTTGCCATGAGATTTATTAACCCCAAAACCGACTACGCTTTTAAAAAAATCTTTGGTTCCGCAGAAAGCAAGAATATCTTAATCAGTTTTCTTAATGCTTTGGTCTATGATGGCACTTCGACCATTGAAGACCTGGAAATTATCACGCCTAATTTGCCCCCTCAACTGGAAGGGTTAAAAGATACCTATCTTGATGTAAAAGCGCGGTTGAAGGATGGCACATTGGTAATTATTGAAATGCAGGTTTTAAATGTGCAATCTTTTGGGAAGCGGGTTTTATTTAATGCCGCTAAAACCTATGCGTTTCAACTGCAACGGGGTCAAGGCTATCGATATCTGAAACCTGTTATCGCTTTAACCTTAACTGATTTTGAGATGTTCCCCGGACAAAATCAAATGATTTCCCGCTTTGTCTATCGAGAGAAGTCTCAAGGTTGGCACTACCCTGAGAATGAGATGGAGTTAATCTTTGTGGAATTACCGAAGTTTACCAAGGAACTGAACGAGCTGGAAAGCCTGACAGACAAATGGATTTATTTTATGAAGTTTGCCCGATCGCTCACCTCGATTCCTGAAAATATGGATGATATCGTGGAACTCCATCAAGCCTTTGAAATTGCCAATCAAGCTGGATTAACCCTAGAGGAATTAGAAGAGTTAGACCGGCGGGAAATGTTCATTTATGACCAACAGGGGGCGATCGCTTTCGGACTTCAGCAAGGACTTGAACAAGGACTTCAGCAAGGACTTGAACAAGGACTTGAACAAGGACGACAAGAAGGCGTCGAACAAGCCAAACGTGACATGGCTCGCAACTTATTGGGTCAACTGAATGATGAGGCGATCGCCCAAGCAACCGGATTAAGTTTGGCGGAAATTGCCGCCTTACGCCAGCAATATTCTTAGCAATATTCTTAGGGTGGGTTAGGCGCGGTGGTAATATAGCGGAGAAACCCATAACTTACGATTCCCCGCCGTAACCCACCAAAACCAGCCTAGCCCACAAAAATAAGATAATTTGGTAGCCATGAACGCAGTTGAAATCGAAGAAGCCGTTTCCCAGTTAGCCGAAGCACCTTTTGACCCGGAAGAGTTTCCCTATGCGTTCCTGGAAGCCTTTGGCAACAAGTCAACGACACTCAAGCGGCTGAAAAGCGGTAACTCCAACCAATCGGACCTCCCCGGTGGGGTGCTTCAGCGCAACAATATCCATTTGCAAGTTTGCCCAGAAGGGGAAGTCACCGCCACCCTCACCGCTTTGCGCGAGAGTCCCGCTACGACTCGGTACAAGGCTAAGTTTATCTTGGCGACGGACGGCAAAAGTTTTGAGGCGGAAAATCTGGCGGATGGGGAAACCGTCGCCTGCGACTACCCGGACTTTGCGAACCATTTCGGGTTTTTCTTGCCTTTGGCGGGGATTACCACCGTGCGGCAAATCCGGGAAAATGCTTTTGATATCAAGGCAACGGGTCGCTTGAATCGGCTTTATGTGGAGTTACTGAAGCTAAACCCAGACTGGGATAAAGCTGAAAATCGGGAAATGTTTAATCATTTCATGGCGCGGCTGATTTTCTGTTTCTTTGCCGAAGATACCAATATTTTCCATAGTGAGGGGTTGTTTACTCAAACTATTACTCAGATGAGTGCCCCGGATGGTTCTAATACCGATGAGGTGCTGTCGGAGTTGTTTCGGGCGATGGCAACACCGCTTAAGGAGCGAGAAGCAGCAGGGATTCGCAGTTGGGCGAATGTGTTCCCTTATGTGAATGGCGGGCTATTTTCGGGGGGTGAGGGCGTGCCCCGTTTTAGCAAGATTGCCCGATCGTACTTGCTTCATGTGGGTAATTTGGACTGGAAGCGCATTAATCCCGATATTTTTGGGTCGATGATTCAGGCGGTGGCAGATGAGGAGGAGCGCGGAGCCTTGGGGATGCACTATACCAGTGTGCCGAATATCCTTAAGGTGCTGAATCCCTTGTTTTTGGATGATTTACGGGAGCAGTTAGAAGCAGCGGGAGATAATGCCCGGAAGTTGTTGCATTTGCGGCAACGGCTGGCGAAAATTCGGGTGTTTGACCCCGCTTGTGGGTCGGGGAATTTTTTGGTGATTGCTTATAAGGAGATGCGGCAAATTGAGGCGAAAATTAATCAACGGCGGGGGGAACCGGAGCGCCGTTCTGAGATTCCCTTAACCAATTTTCGGGGGATTGAGATTCGCCATTTTGCCGCTGAGATTGCCCGGTTGGCGTTGATTATTGCCGAGTTTCAATGTGATGTGTTGTATCGGGGGCCGATGTTGGCGTTGGCTGAGTTTTTGCCGTTGAAGGATGACAATTGGATTACTTGCGGCAATGCCTTGCGGTTGGATTGGTTGAGTCTTTGTCCGCCCACGGGTACGGCGGTAAAAGTCCAGCGGGAAGATTTGGATTTGTGGGGGGAAACGCGGGACGAGGCAGAAATTGAGTTTGAGAATGAGGGGGGAGAAACTTATATTTGTGGGAATCCGCCTTATTTGGGGAGTCGAGAGCAGGAACCCCAGCATAAAGACGATCTAAAACAGCTTTTCACCGGACAATCAACTAACTGGAAAGCTCTTGATTATGTGTCGGGATGGTTTTTTAAAGCAGCAGAATATGCAATGTTCACTCAGACATTAATCGCATTTGTAACGACAAATTCTATTTGCCAAGGTCAGCAAGTTCCACTTTTGTGGCCTATATTGTTTGATAGAGGTATAGAAATTTTCTTTGCCTACACAAGTTTTAAATGGGCAAACCTTGCCAGTCAAAATGCCGGAGTTACTGTGATTATTGTTGGCTTATCAAAGAAAGCGGGCGAAAAACGCAGGCTTTTTTCTGTCGATCATCAAGATACGTTAAAAGAGCAAACTGTATCATTTATCAATCCATACCTTGTACCAGGCAATTATATTTCCCTCATTTCATCAAACAAACCATTAAACGGTTTGCCAGAAATGATGAAAGGAAATTATCCTATTGATGGCGGATATCTCTTACTCGGATTGCAGGAGAAGAAAAGCCTTGAATTGAATCAAAAACAAGAAGAAAAATTCATCCGCCCATTTCTTGGTTCTTCTGAAGTGATTAGAGGTTTGCAACGTTATTGCATATGGATAGAAAAAGATAATCTTCAAGAAGCGCTGCAAATTGAGTCCATTGCCCAAAGAATTGAAAAAGTAAGACAAATGCGAATTAATAGCAAAAAAGAGGCAACTAGACGAGCCGCAGAAACACCACATCGTTTTGGTGAAATACGACAAACAGGTGATGAAGAATACGCAATTGCTCTGCCTGTTCACTCTTCCGAAAATCGTAATTATCTACCTGTTGCACTTCTTAAAAAACCAACAATCGTTTATGGAAGTGCCTTTGCTCTCTACGATGCACCCCTCTGGAATATGGCCCTAATTGCCTCACGCCTGCATCTGGTCTGGATCGCCACTGTCTGCGGCAAACTCGAAACCCGATATCGCTACTCCAACACCCTCGGCTGGAATACCTTTCCCGTCCCCACCCTCACGGAACAAAACAAAGCCGACCTCACCCGTTGCGCCGAAGATATTTTATTAGCCCGCGAGCATTATTTCCCCGCTACTATTGCCGATATGTACGACCCAGAACGCATGGATAGCGAATTTCCCCTAGTCCGGGAAGCCCACAACAAAAACGATGAAATCCTCGAACGCATTTACATCGGTCGCCGGTTCAAAAACGACACGGAACGCCTAGAAAAACTCTTTGAGATGTACACCCAAATGACTAGCCAGCAAAAACCCGCGAAAAAGCCAGGAAAAGGCAAAAGTAAATCATAACTTTATCGGCTATAATGCCAATAAAACCAACTCAATTACTCCCAACCATGACAGCCGCTTAACCCACCCTTGAGGAGCGATCGTTTATGTTATTACCAGAACTGAAAGCAGAAATTATGAAACTGCCACCAGGCGATCGCCTTGCGTTAGTGGCAGCGATCGTGGAATCCCTGCAAGACTCCCTAACTTCCATACCTGAGCGTTCTAACGCCATTCACAGGATGCGGGGTCTGCTCAAAACAGACCAACCCACACCCACCGATCAAGATGTCGCGGCCATATTAGAAACGAGACGACTGGAGAAGTATCTACCGTGAGAGCCTTAATTGATACGAACATTGTCCTAGATTTTCTGTTGCAGCGAGAGCCATTCTACCAAGACGCAGAACTGCTATTTCAGGCCATCGACATAGGCCAAGTTATTGGCTATGTCACAGCTACAACGCTGACGGATATTTTCTACATTGCTCGTCGATACACCGGAAGCATTGAGACAGCAAGGCAAGCTGTCTCAGCAACTCTGATAGTTATGGCTATTTGTCCAGTCGATAGAGTAGTTTTAGAATCTGCTCTCAACTCTAATTTCGTGGATTTTGAGGATGCGGTTCAGGTATTCAGTGCTGTTGCTCAAGGATTAGATGCGATCGTCACTCGCGATGTTCAGGACTTTGCGCGATCGCCCCTCCCAGTCTTGTCGGTTCAGGAATTACTGCGTCAAGTTAGGCAATAAAGATGAACCACGGAGGAAGTTAGCCGTGGTTAAGCGTTGGGTCGTTAGCGGGACGCTTCGCGAACGCAACGACGAAAACAAACGAACGCATTTACATCGGTCGCCGGTTCAAAAACGACACCGAACGCCTAGAAAAACTCTTTGAAATGTACACCCAAATGACCAGCCAGCAAAAACCCGCGAAAAAGTCTGCTAAACGCAAAACCAAAGGTTCTTAATTATGAATCCGATTCTGAAACCCATCCTCAACTCTCTTAAACAAGACCTGACTGCACTCTACAGGGAACGCCTCCTGCACCTCACCCTGTTTGGCTCCCAAGCCCGTGGAGATGAAGAACCCGAGTCAGATATTGATATTCTGGTGGTCTTGAAAGCGCCGGTTAATCCCGGCGAAGAAATCAAACGCACGGGCAAAATTGTTGCCGCTCTCTCCCTGCACTATGATGTTGTGATTAGCTGCCTTTTCATGGATGAAATCGACTACCAAACCCGCAACAACGCGCTGCTTCGCAATATCCGCCGAGAAGGAGTATTATTATGACCGACCAGCAGCGAGAACTGCTGCTTAAAGCTCAAAAAAGTCTCCAAGCAGCAAAACTCCTCCTCTCCAATGAATACCCGGATTATGCAGCATCTCGCGCCTATTACAGGATGTTTTATAGTCATTTCAAATAACCATGAGACAAGCCAGAGAGTTGCCCTCTATCCCCCCGCCCCTTCTCCCAAAATGGGCGCAGGGGAGCAGGAGGAAGCTTTTTTTCTCCTCAAGAGGAACTTAAAATGACCAATGCAGAAAAATATCGTTTTCCAAGCGTCAAGAAAAAGTAAATTCTGCTCCAATTTAGCGGCTCCGTCCCCCCCTCATTGCCGGTATGTACGACCCCCAACTTATTGACCAGCCAGCAGAAACCCGCGAAAAAGCCAGGAAAAGGCAAAAGTAAATCATAACTTCATCGGCTATAATGCAAATAAAACCAACTCAATTACTCCCAACCATGACAGCCGCTTAACCCACCTTTGAGGAGCGATCGTTTATGTTATTACCAGAACTGAAAGCAGAAATTATGAAACTGCCACCAGGCGATCGCCTTGCCTTAGTTGCAGCGATCGTGGAATCCCTGCAAGACTCCCTAACTTCCATACCTGAGCGTTCTACCAACATCATTCTAGATCTAACCCTATGATCCAAATTCAACTGAACTTACCAGAAAGTGCCTTCTCTGCCCTCCGCAGCACTCCAGACGAATTCGCCCAGGAATTACTCATTGCTGCTGTAGTCAAATGGTATGAAGTAGGCATGATTTCCCAATCCAAAGCTGCTGAAATTGCAGGCATCAGCCGTCCAGCTTTTCTGCAAGCCCTGAATCGATTTGGGGTTTCCCCATTTCAGACCACACCAGAAGAACTCACGGAGGAAGTTAGCCGTGGTTAAGCGTTGGGTAGTGAATGCCTCCCCAATCATCAGCCTGACCAAGATTGACCGCATTCATTTACTCAGCCAACTCTGTGATGAGGTCGTCATTCCTCAAGGCGTTGCCGATGAAATTCATCTGGGTGGATACGCTGACAGTGCCGTTATTTGGCTCCAGCAAGCAGGCCAAGCATTCATTAAACCTGCGCCAGAAATTGACTCAAGGATTGCCAGTTGGGATCTTGGGTTGGGAGAAAGCCAGGTGTTATCTTGGGTCATCAACCATACTGGCTATGAAGCAATTATCGATGACCTAGCAGCGCGGAAAGCTGCCAAGATTCTTCAGATTCCAGTCCGAGGTACTTTAGCTGTGGTCGTACTAGCGAAGCAGATGGGATATATCTCATCCGTGAAGCAGGATTTAGAGAACCTTGTCCAGGTGGGTTTACGCATTAGCCCTGTTGTCCTCGCACAAGCCATTGCACTGGCAGGGGAGCAATAACACCATAGCGATTCCCTCACCTGAGCTTCGCGATCGCCTCCCCCATCTTACCCTCTTTGGACATACCCAAAATTACCCGCTGTTTTTTCCCAAGAGTGAAACTTATTTGTATGTTCTTGCAGATGAATGAAATAAAGGACAAATGACCAAGGACAAAGGACTAATGACAAAGGACAAATTACATTTGTCATTACAACTTAGATTGAATCAGCACCGCTAGGGGGGGCAACAGGAGACACCCAGCCACCAGGATAGCAGCCACAGAAGCAACTAAAACTGCACCAGCGGCGCAGTCTTTCGCAATTTTGGCCAATTCGTGGTAAGTCTGAGGCATGCTCATATCCACCAGAGATTCGATCGCGGTGTTGAGCAGTTCCGTAGCCATCACCGCCGCGATCGTCAGACCGATCACCGCCATTTCCACCGCCGTGAGGTGCAAAAACACCCCCAAGCCGATCGCAGTGGAGCCGATAATGACGTGGATGCGAAAATTGCGTTGAGTTTGGAAGGCGTAGGATATCCCCGCCCAAGCATATTTGAAACTAATAAACAAGTTAGTGGCAATTTGCCAAGACGCTTCCCGTTTCATTTTGTTTGGTTGGGGGGATAGCTTCCCTGACCTGTCGGTTCGCTTGGGCGTTGTTGATACATCTGGCGACATAGGTAGGAAGTTCGGGATGGAGGTATCGGGGGCTAGGGACTCTAGCCCCCGGAAGATTTCGCGCTGATTTAATTTCATAGTCTGGAAATTCTCCACGCTTGCAGTCTGTGGCTCAACCCATTGCGGCCCCTGGTAGAAACCCGGTTTCCAAGAGAAAATCCTGGTTTCGTCCCGGTTTACCCGGTTTATCTGAGCGAGAAACCAAGTTTCTGTCTCAGATATCTTAAACTACCAGACCTATTGCCTGGAGTAAGGTTTCTTGCTTTTCCAGCATTCTTTGCAAGCTCGCTTCGTCCGGGTGATCCCAACCCAAAAGGTGCAGCAAACCGTGAGCCGCTAACCAGGCAAGTTCCGTGGCCAAAGCATGGCCCTGCTCCACTGCTTGCTTAGAGGCTGTTTCCACAGAAATAATGATATCCCCCAGGTAGAGGGGAATATCTGGCGCCGAAGTCACCAGATTAGGCAATTCCGCCTCCAACGCCGCGAATGCCAGAACATCCGTGGGTTTATCTTGGTGGCGGTAGTCCCGGTTTAGCTCTTGAATTTCCACATCATCACTCAAACGCAGGCTCAGCTCATAACCTGATGCGATCGGCAGTTCCGCCGCCAGCATTTCCAGCCACTGCGCAAACCAGTTTTCCCAGTTCATCCCAGTTGGAGCGGGAATTTGTCGCTCCTCTTGGACCATTTCCCCGTCTTCAGACGCCCAGAAATTATCCTGGACGCTAATTTCTGCAATAATTCCGCCGCCAGTTTTTGTCATATCAGCGCGTCAGATAGGATAGGCCAACCAGGACCGCCAACAAACCCACGGTACTCAGGGTGAAATGCTTTAGGGATGTACCCCGCTTGCGCACCATATTCCGCATCGCCAATTTGACATAACTCGGCGCCGGTGCAGGCGGTAAGCGATTCTCTGAAGCCAGGGACTGCTCTTGACTCAACTCAACGGGACTTGATGGGGATTGCTGACTCATGGATATCGATCGGTTGTGGTCAAGCAAATTGTAACAACAAGTTTACAAATTCTCACCCAAAATCCGGAATGTTCGTAGTTGGGCTTCAGCCCCAAATCCGGAATGTTCGTAGTAGGGCTAAAGCCCTACTACGAACCTTGAGGGCTAAAGCCCTACTACGAACCTAAGAGGGCTAAAGCCCTACTACGAACCTTGAGGGCTAAAGCCCTACTACGAACCTTGAGGGCTAAAGCCCTACTACGAACCTTGAGGGCTAAAGCCCTACTACGAACCTTGAGGGCTAAAGCCCTACTACGAACCTGAAATTAACCCGCCAAAGGAGTTTCCTGGCGGAGATAGGCTTCGATGAATGAATCTAACTCGCCATTCATTATATCTGTAATGGCAGTTGTCTCTACACCTGTCCTCACATCTTTTACCATCTGGTAGGGATGGAAAACATAGTTGCGGATTTGGTTGCCCCAAGCCGCTTCCACCATATCGCCGCGAATTTCGGCAATTTCTTTGGCGCGTTGCTCTTGGGCGATAATCAGTAACTTGGCGGTGAGGATGGCGAGGGCTTTTTCCTTGTTTTGCAGTTGCGATCGCTCCTGAGAACACCGCACCGCCAACCCAGTGGGAATGTGAACGATGCGCACCGCCGTTTCCACCTTGTTGACGTTTTGTCCTCCCTTCCCACCAGAACGAGTAGTGGTAATCTCCAAATCCTTGTCCGGGATTTCCAGATTCACACTTTGGTCTAAGATGGGCATCACCTCAACCCCAGCAAAACTGGTTTGGCGCTTGCCATTAGCATTAAACGGCGAAATCCTCACTAACCGGTGTGTCCCCTTTTCCGCTTTCAGGTAGCCGTAAGCATAGCGTCCCTCAATTTCCAAAGTGGCGGACTTAATCCCCGCCTCATCGCCTTCGGAGATTTCCGCTAAATGTACCTTATAGCCGTGACTTTCACCCCAGCGGGAATACATCCGCAGCAGCATTTCCGCCCAATCCTGAGCATCTGTACCGCCAGCACCCGCATTAATCGTCAAAACGGCACCACTTTGGTCATAGGGACCTGATAGTAGTTGCTCTAATTCCCAGCGGTTCAGTTCCTGGGTGAGTTGGGATACATTGGCGGCTGCTTCTGTAGCCAGAGCCTCATCCGCTTCTAATTCCAACAGCTCCAAAATCGCCCTGGTGTCTTCCAGGCTCGATCGCCACTGGTGGTATTGCTGTAAATGAGACTTTAACTCATTCAGTTCCTGCAGCGTCTTTTGCGCTGTGGTTTGCTCCAACCAAAACTCCGGTTGTGCCGCGATTTGCTCCAAATCTTCAATCTTCGCTTTCAGTGCGGGAATGTCAAAGATAGTCCTGGGTTTTCCCCAGGCGCTCTTTTAAACCTTCCACTTCCCGCTTAATTTCTGTAATCTCCATCTTCTATTTCAACCGCTCTCTAGTTCATCACAAACTTGTTTCTGTGATGATTTTAACCAAATCCAGTCCCACCATGTCAAACAAGTTCTAAGTTGGGCTCTCATTATCTCACATAAATATTTATGGTTTTAGTGATTTTAGAAAAATCTCATTTATAAGAGTAATTAGCCGTAGGGTGGGCAGCACTGCCCACCCTACAATCCTCCTCACCCTAAGTCCCTCACCCTAAATCCCTCTCCCAAAAAGGGAGAGGGACTTTAAAGATGTCCCACATTTTTTCAGAAAAGGACAAAGGACTAAGGACTAAGGACAAATGACTAACTTAGTCCCGTCCCCGCAAGGCAATCAGCAGGCGCAGGATAAAAACAAACAGGTTGATATAAGTGAGATACATCGACAGCGCCGCGCTGAGATACTGCTCATTGCGATAGGTGCGGGGTAGGATGTAGAAATCTACCACCGCTGCACCGCAAAACAGCAGCACGCCAATGCCGGAAATGCCAATTTCTAACCAAGTGGGGGTGTAAACTCCGAATACCGAGAACAGCATCTGACCCACCAACACCACCAGTAAGGCAATTAAGCCTAACTGGAAAGTCTGGGTTAGAGCCATACCGTCGGAGTCAGACAGGTTGGAGCCAATTTGACGAGCGACGATAAAGGTGATACCGCAACCCAAGGCGGCAAATCCAACCCCACCGATACCTACTTCTGGGTTGGACAGGGCAAGGGCGACTAAGCCGGTGAGGGTATAGCCAGAGAGCAGGCTGTAAGTAGCCAGGAGGGGGAGGGCGATCGCATTATTCGCCTTTTCAGCGGCTCCCTGGGCAACAAAAAACAGGACCAACTCTAAGATGAAAGCCCCGATAAAGCTGGGCATAAATAATTGAGGGTTGGTCTGCAGGACGGTCAAACCGCCGTAAGTCCCCGCTGCAGTTAAAACCAGACCGCCGCCAACATAAGGCAGGGCATTGGCAATCACGTTGGGCCCGACCAGGGACTGAGTTCTGGCGTTCTGGAAGGCTTCGCGAAAATTGCTGGTGTTGCTCATAAGGGTCTCAAGAGATAGATGGTTTTATCTCTATTGTTACCCAATTTCGGGAATGGTGGGGGATGGGGAGACGGGGGGACTGGGGAGACGAGGGGACCAGGGGACGGGGGGGCAGGATGGGGAGGGGTGGGAGGGGTGGGAGGGGTGGGAGGATGGGGAGGATTACTTCCCACACTCCCCACACTCCCCACACTCCCCACACTCCCCAC
>DVDU01000238.1 GCA_015296065.1 Oscillatoriaceae cyanobacterium M33_DOE_052
AAGAGGGCTAAAGCCCAACTACGAACCTATGAAAGAGGGCTAAAGCCCAACTACGAACCTATGAAAGAGGGCTAAAGCCCAACTACGAACCTATGAAAGAGGGCTAAAGCCCAACTACGAACTTAATAACCCTACTCAAAATTACCCGATTTCATCAGGGTTGATACCCAATTCTAACAGCTTCTGCTGTAGAAGAGCATTTTTTTGGCTTTCCGCATCCGCACGTTGGCTTTCCGTATCCGCACGTTGGCTTTCCGTATCCGCACGTTGACGTTCTAACTCCGCTTTCTGACGTTCCACCTCAACCGCCAACAAGGCTTTTGCTTCCGCTTCTTCTGGAGTAGGAACTAACTCGCCTTCTGGGGTGAAAAACCGCAGTCTTTCATTAAAAATACCCAAATATAGCTGCAACTCATCACTCCATAACCAAGATTGCTCGTTTGGCTCAATCTCTACATACTTCCGTCCCATCAAAGTAAACCCTTGAAACTCCAGAGTATAAGGGTGGAACCAGAAATAATCTGTCGTCCGCCATACATTCTGGTAAAGCAGTTTTTTCTCTCCTTTATCTACGGAAGATGTACTATCGGATAATATCTCTATCACCACATTAGGATATTTCCCATCTTCCTCCCATACTACCCAGCTTTTCCGCTCCCGACGTTCTGTATTCAGAACCACAAAGAAATCCGGTCCCCGTAAATCTTGATTTTTCCGCTGTTGGCTGCTATAATATACTGTGAGATTGGCTGCCGCGAAAAAATCCTGACGGTCTGACCAAAACCGGTTTAAGCTGGTCAGGAGGATAATTAGTTCTTCTAAATGACGATAAGTTTCCAAGGGCGGCTCATCACTCCATAAATCTCCCGGCGGTAAGGTGGGAATCTCTGGTGGTTGAATTTGTACCATATGACCTACCCGGTGTAATTTTTATCTAATTATATCATAGCAGATGCTAAAGAAACATGGGCTGAGAAACTGGATTTCTGAAGGGTAAATTTTGGGGTTTGGGGGGGCACGGCGTGATTGATATTTCTCGTTTTTGGCGTTATATTTATGTAGCTGTGCTACTACAGTTGGAAAATTGGGTGAATTAGTGATAAAATCATATATTGTAGTAGCACAGCACCTTAAATCTCTCGGTTTGACTAACAATCTTAATCACGCCGTGCCCACCACCACGGAAAATTGGGATATAGAAACCAGGGTTATGACAAAGAAACCGGGTTTTTGCAACAATTTTCGCATCAAAATGGAGATTTAATCAAGAAACCAGGTTTCTGAAAACTTGAATTTCCAGGAAAGAGGGCTAAAGCCCAACTACGAACTATCTATCAGGACTGCAAGTATTGTAAACTAAAACTGCTGCCGCCCATAGAGCTGTCCCACCTTCTGCAAATAATACCCCACTGGTGGTGTAAGCTCGACCGTGAGCATCTACCCAACCAACACGTTCATTATGGGCATTATACACATTCATATCTCCACCCAAGTAACCGATACAATAGTTGCCGTTATTGTAAAACTTATTATTCCCATCTATATGTCCGGCTTTACTTCCCCCACTGTGCCACCAAACATCCCCACTTGGCCAAATCTCTACACTCTTCTTATCATCTTTGCTGATATGATAGTTATCAGTGGACATTAGGTGCTGTGGTTGATGCTCCATTCCCCCTAAGTGGTGGTGTAAGTGATGCCCTCCCGAATAGTCGATGGGTTCTGGGGTATGATATTGATGATAATCGGTTTGATGCCAGTCTGAATGTGCCGGATGAGAGGTTTGGTCAAAGTCATTGGTGGGATAATGGTTTACTTGGTCGTTCCAGTTCCCATAAAACTCGGAGTTGGGGTGGTTAAAGTCGGAAGTAGGGGATGACTCTATCCCCTGATAATGGGTTTCATGGTGGGAGAAACCGCTAGAAATATCAGGATATGCAGATTGTCCGCTGGAATGTTGCCAATCATTGCTAGAATGGTGATGGAGGTTTTGCGAATTGTGCAAGTCCTGGTGATTTGGGTCTGGGGTGGTGGGATGATGGGAGTCCAGTCCGAGGGACTGCATCAAACTGTCAAATGGGTTATGATGATGTGGCTGCTGGGAGCTATTGTCAGTGTTGCTCATGGCTGTTTACCTGCAAACCTTGGTTGTCATTAGTCCTTTGTCATTAGTCATTTGTCATTTGTCATTTGTCCTTTGTCCTTTGTCCAAAATATTCAGGAAAAATGACAAATTTTGCCTATATATATGGCCGCACCTTTTCCATTATTCATATAGTATGTCAAGTCAGTTTCGGTGTCAAGGGGTTTGGGGAAATTTTTCTGACGGGGTGACAACCTCGCTGAAAGCCGGGGCAGTGCGGCAGTTGGCAGTTTATGGTAAAAAAAGATGGGGTGTTTTTTTTGTCAACTAACCCCATCTGTAAAAAATGCTACCTGAATTTTATCACA
>DVDU01000138.1 GCA_015296065.1 Oscillatoriaceae cyanobacterium M33_DOE_052
AAATAAGAATGGGATTGAATCCGCCCTCACCCCCGTCCCCTCTCCATCCCCCCTACCCCCCTTGGAAAGGGGGGGAGAGAGAAAAGGAGATGGGGGTGAGGGCAATCTCGATTGTTTCATTTCTATTTGAAATGACTATATATGCTAGTTTCTAATGCAGCGAATTTAGGTTTAGAAAACTAGCTTACCAGTGCCATTGTCACCCAGCCGGATCTAATTGAAAAAAATGTAAATGCCACCACAAAAAAACAGATGCCCCTGATATTTACCCGGAAATTGCCCGGGAGGGTAAAACCCGATTAACCCAGAATTCTTTCACATTTAGCTGTATGCCACCTGCATCGTCGCAACGTTGGCTAAATTTTCTCCTTGCTGCTTTTGGCTGGCGGCAATTTGATTCGCCACAGATTGTAGCAGTTGATCTGGATTGAAAGGTTTGGTAACGTAGTCTTGGGCGCCTACGGCTTTAGCCCGCAATTTGTCAACTAAACCATCTCTCCCGGTGAGCATGACAATGGGGACATGACGCAACTGGGTTGACTGGCGCAACAGGCGAGAAAGTTCATAACCGTTGATGTCGGGCATATTGATATCCATCAGCACCAAAGCCGGTTTATGTCTGGCGAGAGCTGTCAGAGCTTTTGCTGGTTCGGTGATGCTCAAAACTCTGTAGCCAGCGGCTTCTAAAATCAGCTTGACATTGCGATGCACAGTTTTGCTGTCGTCAATGCAGGCAATAATCGGCCCGTTATTGGTTTTCGGGGTTTGATAGGGGCTGACGCTCACTGCTCCGGCTTTTACCAGCGGCTGCAACATAGCCGCGAGAGCCAAAGCATCAGTTTTGAGATGTTTGGCAGCTTCATACAAGCTGGGATTTTCATTGATGACTTTGGCCACAGTTTTGATCGATGTGACATCTTTGATTTTTTGCCGAATTAAGATGGCAAACTGTTCCAGATTTTTGATGCCAAAGCGCTGGAAGGGGGAGCTAATTTCGGGGTTGAGTTGTTGCCACTGGGCGATTAAACCGCGCATGGGCAATACTACCTCTTTCAGTGGCACAGAGAGGAGGATGGGGTCGAGGCCCACGGTTTTATCGAAATGCACCACCGCTTGGGGTAATGCCAGCACCTGTACCAAGGCTTCTTGCGTCAGGCAAAACAGGATTTTCCTAGCCTCTTGCAGGGATAAGTTACCCGCTTTCCAGTAGCGGCAAATCTCATCGTAATCAGATTTGAATTCGCTATTGGCTGTCATCGCCATTTGGGGATAGTAGCGATGCAGCAAATATTCCAGGCGTTCTTTTTGGCCTACGGCACTGTGGGCAAAGTTGACACTGCCATTGCCGAAGTAAATCCGCCAGTAAATCGAGTTGTCCTTGGGGTCCGCCACGGTTAACCTACCGGTGATTTTCTTCTGGACGATATTTTGCAGAACTTTGGCCGGAGAATTGGTGCTTTGAATTGTGGTTTTTTCTTCGGTTGCGATGTTAGCGGTAGATGTCATGGTCAGCTCCAATATGGTCAAATATCGTGGTTTTTATCGTGGTTTTTATCTAATTTTGGGATGGGTAAAGGCAATTCACTGCGCCGGAAGGCTGACAGTAGAGCATTACCTATATATCCCCGAATAACTAGAATCCTACCGGGTTGAAGCTAAATTGCACATCGGGGAGACCACTATAATTTTTTTTCCGTATTATCTCGGAAACTTATTGCGTAAAAATACGGAGATATTCTTACGGTGCTGATAGTTGTGGCGAAGGGCACCGCCAGGGGGAAGTTCTGGGAGGCTTGACTGTTTTTATCAACCCGGTGCCTGAAACGTTTCACCGGCATTTCCGGTGAGAGGGGTTTCTGTCTATGGGACAACTGTCGCCTCTGTATCAGTTTAAGGCTATTTAGGGACATTTACTCTGGCAGATAATAATTATTTTCGATTTGGGGTGGGGCTGTGGGACATCTTGCCCGGGAATTGGCAGCAGCTTGGCATCAGGGAGCTAGGAACCTATATGATCTGGATAGCAGGAGGGCTTTTCGGGGCTAGCCTCCAGATGATAGCGGAGTATGAAGTTATGAGTTTTGACTACGATTTACTGGTTATTGGTGCTGGTTCGGGAGGACTGGCGGCTTCCAAGCGGGCAGCATCCTATGGCGCCAAGGTGGCAATTATCGAGGGTGACTTGGTGGGTGGGACCTGCGTCATCCGGGGATGTGTGCCGAAAAAGCTGATGGTGTATGCTTCGGCGTTCTCCCAACTCTATGACAATGCTGTGGGATACGGTTGGGAGAAGGTGGAGCCGAAGTTTGACTGGGGCAAAATGATTACGGCTGTGGATGCGGAAGTGCGCCGCCTCAGCCAGTTGCATATCGGTTTTTTGGAAAAAGCTGGGGTAGAGTTGATTCGGGGGTTGGGTCAGTTTGTGGACCCGCACACGGTGGCGGTGGGGGATAGGAAAATCTCGGCGGATAAAATTTTAATCGCGGTGGGGGGTGAAGCGGAGAGGATTAATATCCCTGGGATTGAATATGCGATTACTTCCCGGGAGATTTTCTTGCTCAAAGAGCAGCCGAAACGGATGGCAATTATCGGCGGTGGTTATATTGCGGTGGAGTTTGCCTGCATTATGCGGGGTTTGGGTTCTGATGTGAATTTGATTATCCGCCGGGATTTGGTGTTGCGGGGGTTTGATGAGGATATCCGCACGGCGGTACAAGAGGGAATGGTGAAGAAGGGGATTAATATTATCCCGGAAACTTTGGTACGAGGGATTGAGAAGACGCCGGAGGGTTTGAAGCTGACGTTATCTGGGGATGGGGAACCGCTGCTGGTGGATGCGGTACTTTGTGCCACGGGACGGAAACCGAATGTGACGGGGTTGGAGTTGGAGCGTGTGGGGGTGGAGGTGCATAAGGGAGCGAACCGACAGGTCGGCGGAGCGATCGCGGTGACGGTGGATAGTTGCACTAATGTCCCTAATATCTACGCGGTGGGAGATTGCACCGATCGGGTGAATTTAACCCCAGTGGCGATCGCGGAAGGTCGGGCCTTCGCCGATACAGTTTTCGGCCACCAACCCCGATATATCAGTCACCACAACGTCCCCTCCGCCGTCTTCACCCAACCAGAAGCCGCCAGCGTCGGGATGACGGAAGGGGAAGCCCGGGCAAAATACGGCGATGCCAATATCAAAATCTATCGGGCTCGGTTCCGCCCCATGTTCTATTCTCTCACGGGGGCGGATGAAAAAGCTATGCTCAAACTGATAGTTTTAGGTGAAACTGAACGGGTTATCGGCGTCCATATGGTGGGTAAAGATGCCGCCGAAATTATTCAAGGCATGGCTATTCCGGTGGTGATGGGTGCCACGAAAAAAGATTTCGATGCCACTACTGCGATTCATCCTACCGTCGCCGAGGAGTTCGTCACTATGCGCTAGGGTTTCTTGTCTTTATCTTACTCTGTAGGGGGGCATTGCCTCACCTCGGATTCTCTTCATCGCCAGTAGCAGTAGGGGCGATTCGCGAATCGCCCCTACTCCCCACCCTACAGAACTCTCCCCATCTCTCCCATCTCCTCACATCCCCCTATTCAGGAAATAGGGACAAAACAGTGAGGAAAATGGCTTTTTAATGCGGGAATAACTGGACAGGGTGGTTGAAATTGGGTTGATTCTGGTTTAGTCCAACTAAAAGGGGCATTCTGGGCCGCAGACATCCACAGCAAGCGTTTGGCTCGGGTCATGGCCACATAAAGTAACCGGTATTCTTCCGCAGTTTTTAGGTCTTGAGCTTGTTTCCAGGCTGTTTCTGGGTCGGGTAATTCTTTCCCGTGCAGGTGGGCGCGAATTTGGGCGCGGGCAACTTCGGCGAGGGAATATTCCCCGAGAAATTGTCTCGGTGGGGGCACCCGGAGGTTCCCAGGCATGACCTTTTCGTGCAAGAAAGGGAGAAACACCCAGTCCCAGTCTAGTCCTTTGGCTTTGTGCATGGTGATGATGGTGAGGCGGCCTTTTTTGGTGTAAAGGGACTCGTGGGGGTCTTCTTCTGTATCCACGGGGTCGAATTTTTCGGTGTTGACTATTTCATTGAGTAGTTCTAAGACGGCGGGGAGGGTATGCTGGCGATAGGTTTGCTTGGCGACTCGATCGGCAAGTTTATCAGCGGTGGCGAGTTCGCTGGGGCTGTAGTTGAGGTTAAAAGCGAGAAAGGATATGAGCTGATAGAGGGGGACTTCTAGGCGTCCGTGCAGCAGGTTGATGCAAAACTGGCGGGCTTGGTTGATGGTTTCTGACTGTTTCGGTTCTAGGGGGCTGGGGTAGAGGAATTTTTCGGGGGCGCTGGCGAGGGCGTTGGTGTCGATCGAGGAAATGATATTTCTGTCGATGAGGACTCGCAAGGCGGCTTTGAAATAGTCGGGGGAGTGGGGGCGGTGGAGAAATTGCATGATGGCGAGGAGTTCGGCGGGGACTTGGGAACGGCGATCGCCCGCTGCGACCTCATACACTTCTATCCCCTGCTGTGCCAAATTAACTTTAATGTTGTAAATCTCCGGGTTCGCCAGCACATCGGCGATAAATTTCCCCTGACGGTTCTCCCGTACCAACACCGCCGCCGATCGGTCTTTCTCCCGCCCCAATAACTCGATAACCCGGCGTCCTATCAACTCCACCGTATGATAAATATCTCTGGGAGTGTAAATTTCCAATCCCAAACCCGTAGGCGCCGGGTTAGCATCTTGTTGCGGGTCTCCCGCCGCCACAGATATGATATCCTGCGGTTCAAACGGCGTCTCCCGTTTAGCCTTTAAATCATCTTTTGTTGTTTGCTCCCAACTCCTCCCCCCGCCCTGATAATTATCTTCCTCATCGCTAATTTTAGCACTGCGATTATTCACCCAATGCAGCATAAAATTAGCCGCATCAATAATAATTTGGCTACTCCGTCCCGCTCGATCCATACTGGCAAACCGGTTTTTCTTTTTGCACTCGTCACAGAACCGACGAAAATAGATCGGGTCAGCGGGAGTGAAAGTGGAGTTAATCGCTTGGTTGGGGTCGCCAACCCGGATTAAATTAGCAGGTGCATCGGGATTTTCTGGGTCAGAGGCGAGGATTTCTAAAAGTTGAGTTTGCAACGGGGTCGAGTCCTGGGCTTCATCTTCAAACACGGCAAAAATTTTCTGTTGCCAAATTTTCCGCGCTTCCCGGTTTTCCAAAACGCGCTTAGCCGCCATAATCATATCATCATAATCGATAATCTGGCGGGAGATAAGGAGGTTTTGGTATTCTGTATAAAGTCCGGCGGCAATTGCCATGACCTGATAATTATCTCCTGGCACTTGCGCTGCCAAATCCCACAAATCATGGGGTAATAAACCGGAAGACTTGGCCTCGTGAATGACGATCGTGGCCAATTCTGGCAGCACTTCTGTACGTAATACAGACATCCGCCGCAGTCTTTCGGTTTCTTCGCCGTCAAAATTATTTTCTACCAGTAATTGATAATGGCGGGGATGGGCAGTAATCCACTTTTCCACGCAAGTTTTGATTAATTGATGACTCCGGTTGGGTGAGATTAAACTGGTTTCCTCGGAACTGATACCGGAGAGTTGGGGATGTTGGGCGGCAATATGCAACGCTAAACCGTGGAGGGTATAGACAAAAAACCCGATCGGTGGTAGTTGCAACTGTTGGAGGGCTGCCCGGATTTTGGCTTTGATGTTGGCGGCAGCCGATCGGGTAAACGTCACCACCACCAAATCCCGGCGAGAGGAGAAACCCGACAGATGCCGAGCCGCCAGGGTAAGAGCCGCTGCATCCGCCATCCCCTTAGACTTTCCCGCCCCAGGAACAGCGGAAATTGCCAAAGGGCCACCCCGCCAGTCCGCCATCTCTCGCTGTCCGCGACGTAACCCGTCCCGCAGGCGTTGCTTTGCCTGCTCCCGCTGTGCTTCTAATGTCAAGTGGTCATTTGTCAAACTACAAAACCTCCAGCAATTTATCTACTACATGTTTCCAGGTAAAATGCCGTCGGACAAATTCTGGCCCATTGCGGCGGGCTTGTTGCCGATAACTTTCCAATTCTATAATAACACTCATTTGGTGAATTAAACTATCTAAATCGGGATATAATAACCATAAATTATCTTCCCCGAATTTCACTTGATTAAGGCGGCTATCTATGGGTAAAGCAAAGTCCGGGTGAGTGAAATCATCGGTAGAGCCGCCTTGAGTGCAGATAACCGGTAAACCGCAAGCTGCAGCCTCCAAAACTGGCATATTAAACCCCTCCGCCAAATAAGGAGAAACATAAGCATCAGCACTTTGATACAGGCGAATGATTTCCGCCGAGGATAGGCTTTTGCCGATATAAGCTAAGCGGGGCTCGACTAGGGCAATTTCTGCATCGGTGAGGACGGACTGAGCCGCATCGGTTAAAAATTGGGTGGATTCAAATAAAGGCTCGGCTCCTTTAAAGACTAACCGGGCGTGGGGATAGCGTTGGGCAATGGTGGCAAACGCCTTTAATAGGGGACGAATACCTTTATTATCGGATAAAATGCCGATATTTAAAAATAAGAAGCAATTTTCTAGCCCCATTTGTTGCCGCAAGGTTTGGCGTTCTGATGCGGGCAGGGGTTTGTAGATATCCGTATCCACACCGAGAGGCACAACAAACACTCGCTCTGTGGGGGCACCGCTGCGGAGAAAACCAGATTTTGACCAGTGGGAAGGGGTGATAATGATGGTATCATTGTGGAGAGCTTCGGGCAACGAGGCAACCCCTATCCCGGCGAGCATTGCTTTGGTGACGATGCCTGCTTCGGTGGTGCAAAATACTGCTGTTCTAGTTGCATTGCCTGGTTTAAAATTATAGGGGATAGCCATGCGCAGTAGCACATCGGCAAAGTGATTAGGCGGTGGTGGGGGAATTTGATTTAATTTGGCGTAGGTATCGGCATCAAATAGCTCGGTGTTTGGTTGCCAAGAGGGTTTTAAATAGGGGACATCCCGATGGAAAAGTTGAATTTGGGGACGCTGGCGCAGTTCCAGGAGTTGATATTGGTTGGCGATCGCGTAGGAATGGGGCAAAAATCGCCAACCTTCCACGATGAGACTGCGGGTGGTGACTGGGGTGGATATATTGACTGGACTAGAGGGAGACAGTGACATATCTGGGGAGAGGATATTTAACAGTTGGGAAAGGGTATGTTTCCAGGTGAAACGTTGCTGCACCCACGCCGGACCGGTTTGGCGAGCTTTGGTGGTAATGTTGGTATCTAGGGCTGCTTCCATCAGGGCAATTAAACTATCTTTATCGGGGATAACCGCCAGTCCTTGGTCTTCTTCTGGGAGGATAATAGTTTTGCGCTGACTAGGGATATAAAGCGTAAAATCAGGATGAGTAAAGTCATCGGTGGGGCCGCCTTGAGTGCAGATGATAGGTAAACCGCAGGCGGCGGCTTCTAATACTGGCAGGTTGAAGCCTTCGGCGAGGTAGGGGGAGATGTAGGCGTCGGCGGCTTGGTAGAGGCGGGCAAGTTCTGGACTAGATAGGTTGTCACCAATGTAGATAATTCGCTCTGAAATAAAAGCCGCTTCTCTATCCGTGAGTACCTGGCGGCTGATATTAACTAGAGCTTCTCGCGACGGAAACAGGGCATCTCGACCTTTTAACAATAGCCTGACCTGGGGATATTTTTGGCCAACTATGGCAAAAGCCTTCAGCAGTAACCCGACGCCTTGAGAACTGCCGCACATTAACCCCACATTCAAAAAGACGAAGCAATTTTCTAAGCCTAACTGCTGCCGCCATAACTGCCTTTGGGTTGTATTCGCGGGGTGATAAATGCTGGTATCAACCCCTAGGGGGACAACTGCCAATTTACTGGGGTCGGCACCACTGCGGAGTAACCCTTCTTTGGACCAGTGGGATGGTGTAATGATAATAGCATCAGAGTTGGCCTGTGCTGCTTTGAGGGAGGAAACTCCCATACCTCGCAATACGGCTTTTTCTAATATTCCCCATTCCACACAGACAAATACCCCTGTGCGTTTGGCGGTGGAGGGGGAGAGGTTAAAGGGACAGTAAACTCGCCAGACGGCATCAGGGGAGACTGGGAGACGGGGAGACGGGGAGACGGGGAGACGGGGAGGAGGGGGAAGAGGGGGAGGGGTGGGAGGAGGGGGAGGATTACTCCCCACACTCCCCACACTTCCCACACTCCCCACACTCCCCACACTCCCCACCCTCGCCAAGACGGCGGCGGCTTCGGGGCCGAGGAGCCCTGGTACGGGTTGCCAGTCTGGGCTAAGATAGGGGGCGTCCTGGTGCCAAACTTCTAAGAGCGGATGGCGGAGCATTTCCAGGAGCAGAAATTGATTGATAATGGCATAGGAATGGGGGATGTGTCTCCATCCCTGGACAATAAGGCTTAATTTGGTCATTTGTCCTTGGTCATTTGTCCTTGGTCATTTGTCCTTGGTAACAGGTCATTTGTGCTTTGTCCTTTGAAACCCGGTTTCTGCAAACATTACAGCCTAACCTAATTGTTTCTTAATTATGACTCTCTCTGTTTACAACACACTAAAGCGCAGTCTGGAAACCTTTGAGCCGGTGGCACCGGGGAAGGTGGGGATTTATTGCTGTGGTGTCACGGTTTATGATTATTGCCATCTGGGCCATGCTCGCTCTTATATTGTGTGGGATACGGTGCGGCGTTATCTGATGTGGCAGGGCTACCAGGTGCGCTATGTGCAGAATTTTACGGATATTGATGATAAAATCCTCAACCGGGCTCGCCAGGAGGGCTCGTCGATGGAGGAGGTGGCGGAACGCTACACCCAATCCTATTTTGAGGATATGGCGCAGTTGAATATTTTGGCGGCGGATGCTTACCCCCGCGCTACTCATACTATTGATGGTATCAAACGCCTGATTTATGAGTTGGAGCAAAAGGATTATGCTTATGCGGCGGCGGGTGATGTTTATTATCGGGTGCGCCAGTTTCCAGAGTATGGGAAGCTGTCGGGGCGGAAGTTGGAGGATATGCGATCGGGCGCTAGCGGTCGGGTAGAAGTAGAAGACCCTGATAGCGCTAAAAAGCAAGATGCTTTTGATTTTGCCCTATGGAAAGCTGCCAAACCGGGAGAGCCTGCTTGGGAGTCGCCTTGGGGTATGGGCCGTCCCGGCTGGCATATTGAATGCTCGGCGATGGTGCGCGACTGTTTGGGGGAAACTATTGATATTCATGCGGGGGGTGCGGATTTAGTTTTCCCCCACCATGAAAATGAAATCGCCCAGTCGGAGGCGGTGACGGGGAAACCATTGGCCAAGTATTGGATGCACAATGGTTTTGTCACGGTGAATGGGGAGAAGATGTCTAAGTCTTTGGGCAATTTCACCACAATTAGAGATTTGCTCTCTAGTGGGGTAGAACCGATGGCGCTACGGTTATTTGTGTTGCAAGGACAGTATCGCAAGCCTTTGGATTTTACCGAGGAGGCAATTGCTGGGGCTACTAATGCTTGGCAGACTTTGAAAGATGGGTTGCTGTTTGGCTATCAATATGGCCAGCAGTTGGGTTGGGATGTGGAGATGCTGAGCAAGGGTGCAGGGGTGCAGGGGAGCAAGGGAGCAGGGGGGGACGCCAGTCTCTCCCCCGTGGCGAAGTTCCAAGAGGCGATCGATGATGATTTTAATTTCCCTAACGCTTTGGTGGTGTTGTTTGAGCTGGCAAAGGATTTGCGCCGGGAGGGTAATTTGTTGGTTCACGAGGGCAAAACTGATGCTGATGCCCAGGTACTATGGTCTCAATGGCAGATTTTGATGGGTTTAAGTGGGGTTTTGGGTTTGCAGGTTAGCCCTGATGAGGCAATATTGGAAGAGACGGGGGGTTTGACTGATGGGGAGATTGAGGCGTTGATTGCCCAAAGGACGGCGGCCCGCAAGGCTAAGGATTTTGGGGAGAGCGATCGCATCCGCGATGAACTCAAAGCCCAAGGCATTACCCTGATTGATGCTCCCGGTGGTGTCACTCGCTGGCATCGCAATTGATAGGTAGCTGGTTCGTAGTAGGGCTTCAGCCCTCCAATGTTCGTAGTAGGGCTTCAGCCCAAACTTGGTTAAATTCTTAAACATGGGCGATCGCTTGGACGATAACCTTCTCTCAGAGGGCTAAAGCCCTACTACGAACCAGGAATTAGGGCTAAAGCCCTACTACGAACTGGTGCTTAACTATTAATTATTACTCTAATTTTTTAATAAATGTCTTCCCAACCAAGAGTGACAATTTCTGCATCTACTGGGGTATTAATTATCGCTAGCGGCTTGCTGCTGGTACTGCTTTGGCAGGTGAGAAGTGTGCTAGTGACGCTGATGATTTCTGTGGTGCTGGCGGCTTCAATTTCCCCAGCGGTGGATTGGGCAGAAAGTCGGCGAGTGCCCCGGTGGGTAGCGGCTTTGGTGGCTTATTTGACCATCATTGCCAGTTTGACAGGTGTGCTGTTGTTAATTGGTCCGACGGTACTAGAGCAAATCGAACTGCTAATTAGCCAGTTTCCGCTGTATTTGGAAACTATCCAAAAGATTGCGGAGCAATTGGCGCTACGGCTGAGCGAAGATAGTCCTAGTTTGGTGCGGGAGTTATTTAATACTCAGGCGCTGACGGGGTGGGTGTTTCGCTCTTCTCAGCAGTTGCTCTTACGCTCTTATGGGATTACCCGGGGGATTGTGGGGGGGGTGTTTACCCTGATTTTGTCTTTGCTGATTTCCGGCTATATGGTGGCGGATAGCAGGACTTTGATTAAAAGTGTGGTACAGTTGTTTCCCGCACCGTGGAACGATCGCCTAGAAGGACAAGTGGGGGAGGTATCCCGCCGTATGGGGGGTTACATCCGGGGTCGCTTGCTCGTGTCGGCGATTTTGGGGGTGGCAATTACCGCTGGCTTGACGATTTTGGGGTTGGCGGATTTCGCTTTGGGTTTGGGGGCGATCGCTGGGGTGACGAATTTGATTCCCTTTTTGGGGCCGATTTTGGGGGCGATTCCAGCGCTAATTGTGGCCATTTCTAAAGGATGGTGGTTGTTTTTTTGGGTTTTGATTTTGTTTGCTATCATCCAAAATGTGGAAACCTATATCTTAGACCCGCTCTTAGTTGGTTCTTCTGTGGGCATTCACCCCCTATACCAACTGCTGGCGGTGTTATCGGGAGTGCAGGTTTTGGGGATTATTGGGGCGCTGATTGTACCGCCTTGGTTTGCGGGAGCGGCGGCGTTAGTAGAAAATCTCTACCTGAAACCGAAGTTGAAGATGGAAACTGAGGCGGCGGCTACAGCCAAAACTCGATCGGGTGCGCTACCGCCACCAGATTTTCCAGAGGGACTGTTCCCTGGTGAATCGAGTTCTGCATCATCGCCCCCATCCCCTCTGGCAAAGGAAACCAATGATTAATAAAAAAATCAACAGTAACTGGTCAGCAAAAACCTAACCTGATTCTCATGTTCATCAAAACCCATTTAACTCCTGGCAAAATCGTCGCCTTGTACGCTTTGGTGGGAGGATTTTGGATTATCTGCTCGGACAAACTGCTATATCTGCTGTTTGCCAATCCTGCGACTATCACCTTAAATCGCCTCCAAACTATTAAAGGCTGGTTTTATGTGTTGGCGACGGCGGTGCTGCTCTATTGGCTGATTCAGCGCTATGCAGCGGCGCTTTATCGCTTCCAAAAGGAATTGCAGCTCGAAGATGCCCGCTTGCGGGGGATTTTGGAGACGAACCGGGATGGAATTGTGGTGTTCGATCGCGCCGGGATAGTCACTCTCAGCAACCAATCCGCACGGGACATCTTCGGACTGGAGGTAGGAAATGATTACCGCGACTGCCTCAAGCATATTCAGGTGGTTAACAGTACCTGTTTTTCCGAAACCGAGCATCCTTTTATCCAAGTAATGCAAACTGGCCAACCTCTGGCGGGGATGGAGTGTATTTTATCTCATCCTGACGGGGATGTAATCTTATCTGTGAATGCGGCGCCGCTTTATGATGCTCATGGTAAAATCGATGGGGTGGTGACATCGATTACCGATATTACTTCCCACAAACTGGCCGAAGTGGCGGAGCGCGATCGCGACGTTGCCCAAGCCAAAATCCGCGCTAAAACTGAATTTCTCGCCCATATCACTCACGAACTGCGCACCCCCTTAAATGGCATTTTAGGGATGTCCCAAATGCTCCAGCGGCAAATCTTTGGCGCTCTCAACCCCAAGCAACAAGACTACTTACGCCGCATCTATGGCAGCGGTGAGCATTTGCTAGAGTTAATTGATGACATCTTAGACCTGTCTAAAGTCGAAGCCGGTAAAGAACAACTGAAATTAGCCCCGATTTCCGTCACCGATGTTTGCCAATCATGCTTAAAATTAGTCCAAGAGCGCGCTTTTGAAAAAGGTTTACATATCCACAGCGATATTGAGGCAGCGGCCAAAATTTGCATCGCCGATAAACGCCGCCTCAAACAGATGCTCATCAATCTCCTCGCCAATGCCATTAAGTTTACCCCATCGGGCAGTATTTCCCTCATCGTGCGCCAGCTACCTGATGGGATGTATTTCACCGTAGCCGAACCGGTATCGGCATCCCTCCTGAAGATATGCACCTGCTATTTCAACCTTTCCAGCAGTTAGATAACCAGCTTAAGCTGGACGTGAAAGGCACTGGTTTAGGTCTCGCTCTCACCCGCAATCTAGCTCGCCTTCACGGTGGGGATGTGACGGTCACATCCACTTTGGGCGAAGGTTCTCAGTTTACGATTTTCTTGCCGGAAAGGCCAACTGGTTATGTGCCTTCTTCTTTACAGAAACTCCGGGTTAATCCTACTAACCAGGAGCCTCCTCATAATGGGCGGATTTTAATCGTTGATGGTGATAAAGATGGGGTGATGGTCTGGCAAGATTACTTACAGTATCTGGGATTTCAGGTAAAACACCTCTGGGATAATCAGGATTTCCTGCAGGTAGTAAATGCTTTCGTCCCAGATTTGATTTTACTAGAAATGACATTTGTGAGAGGATTCAGCGGCTTAGACTTAATCGCTGAGTTACGCCAACAGCCCCAGTGGCGAACCATACCAGTAGCGATTATTACTGCTACTACTGTGCCGATTTCTGCCTCTGAAGAAGAAGAAACCGAATTTACTGATACACCTTTTGAAGAAATCCAAAGTCGCTGTGTGGCTGCTGGGGCTAATGAATGTTTAAGCAAACCTCTGCCTCTGGAGGAACTGGATGCTCTTTTAGTACGTTTATTGCTATAGTCATTTATCCCTAGTCATTTGTCCTTTGTCCTTCTGCCTTGGGACAAGTGACTAGGGACAAGTGACTAGGGACAAATGACCAACCACAGCCTTTAAATTTCTTTAAAAACTAAAATACTCTCATAATTTGGTAAATCCAAAAATACCTCCTGTCGGAATGTGCCAATCTGTCTAAACCCTTGGCGCTGATGAAAGGCGAGGGAGCGCTGATTGCAGGCTGGTTTGGTGACAATGAAGGCAGATAGAACTGCTGGCGCTAGGCTTTGATATAATGAAGTATAGAGAAATTGCCCAATTCCCTGACCCATATAATTGGGATTCACCGCCAGAATTTTGATATAAAAATGTTGGGTCGTCAAAATTTTATCTATACAGCTCGCTTCTTGCCATATGATTTGCGACAATAACTCATCATCTATTTTTGGTTGTGTCAGCAACACAAATCCCAAGACTTCATCCCGATCCTCAACCGCTAGCCAGTATTGGGAACCATTAGTTAAATTATGATTGATTTCTTCTCCGGTCACTGGCGCCAATAAAAATCCTTGATCGCCCGCTAAAGTCTGGCGGTCTAAAACATGATGGTTGTGAATTTGGACAATTGAGTGAATATGGCGATTTTCTGCCTGGAGAAATTGGTAATTTGCGGGAGTCATTGTTCATTAGTAATTGGTTTTTGGTTATTATAGCAGGTTTGAAGTCGATGAGGATAACTCCCAGATGTCTCTGGTTAATTGTCAAAGGACAAATTTACACTAGGTCAAATGCTGGCGGGTAAACCACTGTGCCTATATAAGAGGTTTGATAGTGGGGAAATAGTTTCACTTGAAAGGCTTCCTCGGAGGCGGGAAAGGGGCATTTGATACCATAAGCAGCGGCGGTGACAAAGCCAAACCGGGAGTAATATTCCGGTTCACCCAGGACGATCGTCAATGGTTCCCCCATCTCCTCGGCTATTTCTAATCCCGCCTTCACCAAAGCACTCCCTATCCCCTGGTTTTGATGCCTTGGTGACACCGCCAGGAGGGCAAAACTCAGGACTCGCCTGGTGTCTTCTCCCACCAAGTCTGCGGAGGTAAACAGTGCATATCCTACCACCATCTTATCTGTGACCGCCACCAGGGACAACTGGGGTAGATAGTATTCAGAAGCCCGCCGCAGGTTCACCAAATCCGCTTCATTTGACCTGCCAAAGGCGTCCCGATCGATAGTGGCAATTTCCTTCGGGTCCCCTTGTTGTTCTCGCCGAATCTCCGAACCTAGTGTTTTCAAATATTACTCATTCGTTATTTGTTACATAAATGCTTGTTAATTCCTGACGGGATTGATGAGATAATTATACCGAGTCATCTGCTTTCGTTATCAGAAAAAATGAATCAAACGCAACCGGAATGTCAAAATTTGACAATCTCAGTAGATACCTTGCTGCAACTGCTCCATCAAGAGCCATCTTTACGACTTTCCCAAGACACCACCACGGTGCAAGCATCCCTAAGAAAAGCGATATCCCCGAAATTTGAAATCGTTTTTGCGGGTGCCTTCAGCGCGGGTAAATCGATGCTGATTAATGCGCTGCTAGAAAGGGAATTACTCTACAGTGCGGAAGGACACGCCACGGGGACAGAATGCCGCATTGAGTATGCGGAACCCAACGCCGAGCGGGTGGTTCTGACTTTTCTCAGTTTAGCAGAAATCCAGACCCAAGCGGTAGCTTTATGTCAATATTTAGGGGTGGAATTAACCAACCAAGTCAGTCTAAACCAGCCGGATGTGATTGGTGTGTTGCGGAAAGGGGCGGAAACTATCATCCAACTGGAAGGGGGGGAAACTAAGTCCGATCGGGCGAAGCAAGCGAAAGCCTTGATTTTTTTGCTCGATGGATTTGAAGCCAATAAAGAATACATCCATGCTAGCAAAAATAACACCTATTCAATGGAGCAATTGAAGTTTAACAACCTCAAAGAAGCCGCCAGCTATGCTCGCCGTGGGCGCAACAGTGCCGTTTTAAAGCGAATTGAATATTATTGTTATCATTCGCTCTTGCAAGATGGTAACATCTTAATAGATTTACCGGGTATCGATGCGCCGGTGAAAAAAGATGCGGAACTCAGCTATGAAAAAATCGCTGATGAGGAAACCTCAGCGGTGGTGTGCGTGCTGAAACCAGCATCAGAGGGGGAAATGACCACGGAAGAAACCGAGATGCTCGAAAAGATTCGGGATAATGCGGGGATTCGAGACCGGGTATTTTACGTCTTTAACCGCATCGATGATACTTGGTATAATACCCAGTTGCGCCGCCGCTTGGATGATTTGATTAATACCCAATTTCGGGATAGCAGCCGCACCTACAAAACCAGCGCGCTGCTGGGATTTTATGGCAGTCAAATCAAGCAAACGAGTCTGGGCGATCGCTTCGGACTAGACAGCGTATTTGCCGCCAGCGTCACCCCCGACAGCGACAGCGAAGAAGAAACCCCCCAATTCGTTTACGCCTTCAACAACTATTGCAGCAACTCCCGCAAACTGCCCAGCCAGTTTCGCATCTCCGTTAACAGCTATGAAACCCCCAATCAAAACTACCTCCGCATTCTCAGCGAGTGGGGAAACGACCTAATTAACCAGCTTATCCAAGATAGCGGTATCGAAGACTTTCGCCAAGGTATCACCCGCTACCTCACCCAAGAAAAACGCCCCCAACTATTCGCCTCCCTCGCCAACGACTTACAGCCAATTTGCCTCACCTTACAGCAAGGCTACCTACAGCAATACCGAGCCATTGACAGCCAACCCCGCGAAATTCAAGGCATCAAATCTCGGCGCATAGAAATGCTCAACCAAGAACTACAACGCCTGGGTAGTGCCTTGAGCCAGCATATCAGCCAAGAAGTCAACCAAATCATCACTAATGACTGCCGCACCTTTGAAGATAGCTTCCGCAAGCTGAAAGTTAAAATGGTATCTAAGCTGGATGAATTGCTAAAAAGCTTCTCGGTGGAACAAGCCTACAAGCTGGCTACTGCGAGCCATCCGCGCAATTCCACGGCGCCGCTGCTGGCGATTTTAGTGGAAGCCTTCTATTATCTTTCTAATCAGCTAGAGGATGTATTAGCCGCCGCCGCTGCGGAAGTCATCACCACCACTTTTGCCTATTTAAACGAACAAATTCGCCGTCAAGACTATTACCGAGATTTATCTCGGTTAATTGGCAGTGATGCAGGCATAGAAACTGCGCTCGATAAACTAGAATCACAAATACAGCTAGCGATTCGGGCGGCGGCGAGTGCGGAATGTGACCGATTTGTGCGAGAAAGTCCTCGCTTTTATGATGAAGGCACATTCTCGATTTACCAATTTCGCCAAGTGTTACAGCAAACTTCTCAGGGTTATGATGCTCTGAATGTGATTCAGGCGGAAGATGGTATCCGCGAACTCCTGAAACTGGACTTTGAACCGAAGGTGGGGAAAACTATTGCCAGTACATTTCGCCAAACCATCAATCAAATCATCAAAACTGAGCTTTTGCCCTTGGCCAAAACTCTAGAAGATGGTATCATGCAGCAATACAACCGGGCTCGCTCCCATGTGGAGAAAACCCTAGAACAAGAAGCCCAAGAGCAGTTAATCGAGAACCAAAATCAACTGCAGGAACTGCGGCAAAAAATTGGCGCCTATAATCAAGCCGTCACAGACATTAATCAATGTTTGTCCGCTCTCAATTTGGCGCGGTATCAGCTCCCCACGGTAGATTTAGCGGCTGAGGAGAGCCCCGCCACCCCTTCCCAGTCGCCAGCAGTGGAATTTTAGGGGACACCTCTCCCCTCTCTCCCTAACCTCTCCCAAAAAGGGAGGGGAGTAGAGGGGAGTAGAGGGGCGGGACTTTGAAGAGCTTCCCGGTGAGCAAACCGACAATCTCATCTCAAAATACAGGAGCAATTACATGACTGATAAATCTGATTATCTCGACGATGAGGATGTGATTTCTTTGGCGGAAAAACAATCGTTTATGATTATAGACAACTGGACATTTATGCCCGGTGAATTTTCCCAAAAAATGGAAAACTCATTAGTCACCAGCTATCATCAAGCTGTGAAAGAATGGTTTGAGAACACCATAGAGTGTAAGGTCCTCAAACCGGGGGCAAAATGGCAAAAGGGCAAAGTCAGAATTGCCATCAAACTAGAATTCACCCCCGATGAGGAGGAGGAAGTCCCAGAAGAGACGGAAACCCCTACAGAGGCAACCACGCGGCCCAGTTCCGGAGCCAACCAAGAAACTACGGCTCTAGATGAAATTAGAAGGCAACTAACCCAAAACTAGAGGATTTAGCGGCAAATAGGGAGTGGCATCAGGCTAATCGTAGGAGACATCTATGGCAGAGCAATTCCAGCCGCTCAATGGCGGCGAAGTGGTTTCCCTGAAACAAGCGGCGGAGAAATCGCCCCTACAAAGGGGATGTGTCGGCTCTTCCCCAGGTCCCCGTCCCCCCATCTCCCCGCACATCCCACCAGTTTATATAATTTATTGGCAATTTGCAATCAACAACCGAAAAAAAACGCCCACATCAGGGGCGTTGCCATCAGGGTGCATCTACTCCATTTAATCTAGCACATTTATTGAGGGGTGTCACCCCTCAAATATAAATTTTTTTAAAGACTTTTTAACATATTGCCAATATGGGATAAAAACGCCGGGGACAGGGGACGATCGTCCCCATCAGCCCACCCCAGAGGACAGGAACCCAGGGAGAGGACCTGCCTCAGCGAGCCACTTGAGAACCGTGTAATTTTTTGTTAAAGCTGCCTAGGACGGGCGATGAAGATAGGATAATAGAAATTAAACTTACAGCCTTTTCTGAAAAAATGTCGTACATCTTCAAATCCCGGCTCCTCTCTGGTCGAAGGATTTAGGGTGAGGGGTCGAGACCGGGCTATACTAAGTGACTATTGAACAACCACATATCTGTTTCATAACCAAATCAAAACCGGATAAATTGTGGCCAAATCGCGGCATATAGCCGCTCAAGGAGTTAATTATGACATTGGAAGATTTGTGGCGACAGAAAAGCGATAAGGAATTAGAAATCGCTGCTAGAGAACTGGCAGATTATCGAGAGGATGCCCAAAAAGTTATCAGAAACGAAATGATGAGGAGAGGTATGGTAGCCCCTGATTTACCTCCCAAGGTGCAACCGCCAACTCCTCCTCAGCCTTCCAGACAGAAACTGCTGGATGCTTTCCGGTTGACAGAAGAAGATTTAGTGGCTAACCGTCAAGGGATGTTGACCAAACGCCAGAAAAAGATGCTAGTAGTAGCAGCTAAAGATGAAGCGGTTTGGGCAACAGGATTTGCTTTAATTTTTGGTTTAGTAATGTACGGGATTCTGTACATTTTGGTGCAAGAGGGGCAAATAATTAATTTGGCTAATGGCATTTCTAGTGTAGAAGAAATTGTGCTGCTTGGAGTCACTGGGGTTTTGCCAACATTTTTTCTAATTCAAGCAGTGAGAATCTGGCTAATTTACCGCCGGAGTAGTTTAGCCAAGCAGGTGATGACTACCGATGGAGCTATTGAGTTGGAGGCGATGCGGTTGAAATATGGGGTAATGGTTTATCAAATGATTGTGGGGAAATCTAAGTTTGGGTTAACACCGGTGGTCTATAATCTCCTAAAAACTGGGAATTTATGCCGCATTTACTATGAGCCAATTACTCAGAGTATAGTAGCGATCGAGCCCATAGAAAAGGAGAGATAAGCAGAATTGCCCAAGATAGTAGGTAGGGAAGGCAATGGGGAGGTGGGAGGGAGCATCGCAGTTGGGGTAGAAGCATTCGCCCCGATAAATAGCGAATGCTTCGCCCCTACCCAGATATTGACAAAATCGGGATGCTCCCGAGGTGGCATTGCCGCCGAGAAAGGCTATAACAAGCCACGATAACGAATAAATAGCAAAACCGCAGCCCAAGACCCCAAGGCCACTTTTATGGCAACGAGAATATTGAGTAAAGGAATAAAACCACCACTAACTAAAGCACCTAATTCGCCGTGAGGCAATTCTACCCCTGAGAGATTAATCGCTGCCAAAACGATGAAAATGAGAACTGAAATTTTTTCCCAAGTAGCGGCATTCCAGCGTTTGTATATAGCCTGCATTTCATCCATTGATGAGGTAATAGCTATGAGACCGATCGCCGTACCCCCAGCGACTCCCGCCGCAAAACCACCACCGGGAGTTAAATGGCCGCGAATTGCCAGTTCAACCCCCACCAAAGCAGCAATAGTGGCACCCAGACGCGCTAGCACAATTGACGGCTGATCCGTGAATTGATAGACTTTACTGATGGGCTTTTCATTGGCGAGCAAAAATTGGACGCCTAAGATAGCGATCGTAAATACCACCACTTCAAAGATGGTATCATATAACCGGTTTCTCAGAATGATAGCAGATACCGCATTGGGAATACCACTATCGCGCACTACGGATTCGACGATCTGGCTGTGCAAGAATTCTGGGAGGAGCGAATTAGAAGTGAAAAGAACTTTCACATATAGAGCGATACCCGCCACAAGGTAAATCCATTTCATTGATGCTGCTCCGCTGAATCTGGGACAATAGCCAAGGGTTGATAATCCGTTACCATCCGCACCGATGGCAGTTGGTTTTGCATAATTTCATAGAGACGTTTAATCCTAGTAATCGTCTCATAGTATAGAGGTTGTTCCTCATTAGAGGCTGTGCTTTCCCCAACCAGTTGGCTCTGTGATTTGACACAGATAGCATGAATTTCCTTATCTATTAGCGCTTGATGTAGAGTCTGGGCATCCTCGTAATTTACCAGTTCGAGACGCAGATACCATTTGCCAGTAATTGCGCGCAACTTGTCGAGTAAATGTCCCAATTGGGGATTCTCATCAAGGGATTGATCTTTGATGATGCCAAGGCGCATCACCATAGACGATCGTACCGCCACCGCATACAGAGTAATCGCCAGCAAAGTCCCTACCAAAGCCTCAGTCAAAGCCACATCCGCCGCTCCCAAGATGGAATATGTCAATGCAGCCAATGCCCCCAATATGCCCCGCATAATCATGGCATAGTACGGATTAGACTGCAGGAGCAACATCCCAGCCACTAAAGGCATCAGGAAAATAATCAGATAGATATAAAAATCAGTCATTTTTGCCGTTCCCACTAGAGCAATAAGCCAACACATACCCCAGCATCGTATTCCAAATGGCCAGACAAATAATCGCCAGGAGGAGCAACGGCCATTCACTGGGGCGATTCAGCAGCAATCCGAACAGAATTGCCATCGAGCCGAGGGTATCCGCCACCGACAGACTGTGGAGCTTGAAGAATACCGAGCGACGCTGGAGCAAATGGGAAGTCCCCCAAAAAGAAAAGACAATTCCCACACCTAGACAAACATAGCTAAACAGTTCGCTCATAAGTCACTCAATCGTTTCAGGATATGTGCCAATAGCATTAAACCCGCATTACCCACACTCAGGATAATCACTCCCACCACCCCAATCATCCAATCGTCTCGTAAGACAGAGACAACTAGAATCAGAATTGATGTTTTCGTTGAAATACTGCCTAACGCCAGCATTTTTTGCCAGACATCATCATCTTTCCATACCGTATATATAGGGATGAGTAGAGTCACAAACATGCCTAAGATAACCCAGTTGAGGATGATGCTCATACTCATACTCATACTTTTTTCCTCCGCCGCACCCAGTGGACTTCATAACCGCCATTTTCTTCGTGATATTTCAACACAATACTCTTGGGAGTAAAAGTGATGAGAAAAATATCTAAAAACACCAGTCCTGGTGGACGATTAGGCTGCACTTGTTCCATCGTCACCTCTTCAAAGTTATGGGGACGGAAGATGATTTCCACTGCCTCCATATAGGCTTGGGGAATCGCCACGATCGTTCCCCACAACGCCCGCAGCCAATCGGTTAACGAGCCCCGCACCTTATGGCTGTGGGGCAACAACAGCGCGATCGTGACGCCGATGATGATATTGGGCACGCTCAAATTCGCAGTGAGCAGAAACCAGATGACCAATCGCAATATCAGATTTAGATAACCAATCATGTCAAGACCACCCAGAAGATACTGCCACCCAGAAAAGCAAGATAGAAATCAGAGTCATCACTCCCAGCAAATCCTCGAATTGCTCAAACATCCTCGGCAGCTTGATTGCCGTGCGTCGAAAAATCAACCAATAGGCCAACCAACCCACACCGATAACTGCCACTGCCTTGATAATATTCAGCAGGTTGTATGCTTCATAATACACCACATTAGCCACAATCAGACCCCCAATCAATAATAGCACCCCCAGCCAAAACCCAACTCTTAAGGGCTTGGCTTCCTCCTGGGTCTTATGGGGTAAGAAGATAAACTTAGCAAAGGATATCGCCGTTCCCACCGCCACCAGATTCATCGCCCAATCCTGCCAAGGCAGGAGATTTTTCATCGTTAATACCTTGGCGCCAAAGCCAGACAGTAAAGGAAAGCCGGAGATAGAGAAGGCAGCAACCACTAAGGCAACCCAGAGAGACGTATCGATCGGCTTAGATTGCAGCTCCTTGAAATTGCGACTCGGTAAAGCACCAGCGAGCATAAATAATGATGATTTTACCAAACCATGCGTCAGGGTATAAAAGCCTCCTACGGGAGGTGCAGCGAGGATAAAACCCAATTGGGAAACCGTGTGAAACGCTAACATCCGCTTAGTATCTTTTTCAAACACCGCATAGCAAACGCCCAAAATCGCAGTGCTTAAGCCAAAGAAGCGAACGATCGGATTAACTTCATCCAATATCAGAGCGCACCGCACCAGAGGAAAGACCCCCGCTTTCACCACCACCCCCGAAAGCATTGCCGAAACAGGCGTTTCTGATTCCGAGTGAGTCATGGGTAGCCACAATCCTGAGACAAACACTCCCCCCTTGGTCAGCAATCCCATAAATATGAGGGCTATTGCTTCCGGTGGCGCACCGCGCAACCCTTCAAAACTGAAGGAATGATGGGCTTGATACACCAGTACAACCCCCACCAGATAGAAGAGCATGGCGATGTTGCTGACAAAGAGATAGCGCAAGGCGACCCAAATCGAGCGATCGTTTCTGGGATAAGCCACTAACAGACATCCCGCAATCCCGCTCACCTCTAGCGCCACATACAAACTCACAAAATCTGTACAGACAAACGCGGCGTTCAAGCTGCCATGCAGAATAATCAGTTGGCCATAAAAGAAAGCCGTTTTATCGGTTTGCCAACAGTAGAGAGTCACCGCCGCCGTCACCAGTGCATTGGTCAGGATAAAATAACCGCTCAATTCATCCACCAACAAAGTGACGCCAAAATTATCCAGTAATTTCAGGGATAATGACGGCTGGGAAAATAGATATAAGCCATAGGCTAGGGAGGTAATGGCTGTAATTATCGCCAGATAGCGGTCTATTTTGGGTAAAATAAAAATCAGGAATCCCGTCAAAAAAGGCCAAACTATAAAACCAATAGTGATTGCATTCATACCAAATTATTTTTTTCAATTTCTGAACTTTCCAATGTGGGATTCTCTTTCGATAGCTTCATCACCCCAACTAACATTACAGCCTGAATCGACAGCCCAATCACGATGGCGGTTAAGATGACCGATTGAGGCACTGGATCGGCATAGCTAGCATTATTTTTAGCGTTGCCAATAATCGGGGTAAACAAGCCTTCTCGCGCTGCCACCAGCACGTAATAGGCAATCACCCCTGTACTCATCACATCCATTGAGACAATCTTCATCAACAGATTTTTCTTAAAAATCGTGCCCAAAAACCCGAAGACTATGATAGCAAATACGAATGCTTCTAATCCAATCATTGTGTTTTTACCCTGTTTTGATTAAACTTACTTTTCCTAAGAGTAAATTATTTTTATTCCTCCATTACCAGCTACACAACCAATATTTCTATAGGTTGTAATCTTAATCTACTTCTGCTCCACTATACCATAGTGTAATAATTTTTAACATAAGAAAAATTACTGCTGACAATAAATTCTATAGGGATGCCCCCCAACCGCCACCGCTACAAAGTGGGTAAGTAGCCAATTGGTTAAACATAAGGTATGGTTTATGGTGCGGGAGCGGCCAAAGAAAACCCTTGCCGCGTTTGGCAAGCACTCCCATCCCCCCAACGCCTCACCATTACCGGCGCTGTGGCGGGTCGATCGGGTCCGAGCGAGGTACAGGCTCCTCCTATCGCCCCAGCCCCATTTATAGTCATTTCAAATAAGAGTGAGAGAGACGCCAGATGTGCTAAAATTCAGAAGAATCATTAGGGAGGGGTCAGAATGGCTTATAGTCTGGACTTGAGAAAACGAGTCATAGAGTACATAGAGAATGGGGGTAGTATAACAGAGGCCGCCGCGCTGTTTCAGGTAGGGAGGGCAACTATCTATAGATGGTTAAACAGGCAAGACCTAAAACCGACGCCGGGAAAAGGCCGCCAGCGAAAGCTGGATTATGAAGCGCTAGAAACAGATGTGTCAGAGAATCCGTCAGATAGATTGATAGACAGAGCCAAGAAGTTTGGCGTCAGACCAAGTACGATTCACTACGCTTTCAAGGTGTTGAATATCCGGCGAAAAAAAAGAACTTCGCTATCGAGAAAGAGACCGAGACGAACGCATTAAATATTACAGAACCTTGAGATAAATGATGAAAATTTAGGGCAGCCAAAGTCTTGTATTTATTGATGAGTCAGGATTTGAGCCAGAACCGAGCTGTGTTTATGCCTGGTCAAAGAAAGGGACAAAAGTCTGGGGAGATAGAACGGGAAAAAGAGGCAAAAGGTTAAATATAATCGCCGCTAGAAGAAAAGGTGTACCCGACTTAATTGCGCCGGTTCTCATCACCGGGACTGTGCATGCTGCCGGATTTGAGAGATGGTTGTCTCTCCATTTATTGCCGGAGTTATCCTCACCGTCGATATTAATTATGGATAACGCGCCCATTCATCGAAAGAAGGTGATTAGAGAATTGGCCGAGGCGGCTGGTCATCAAGTAGTATTTTTACCCAAATACTCACCAGACTTAAATGACATAGAGCCTGATTTTAGTGCTTTAAAGAGAGCCCGAATGTAGGCAAGTTTTGACAAATCTATCGACGAAATTATCCGAGAGTATTGCGCCCGATAGTGTCTCGCTTCTATTTGAAAATACTATATGTCAGCGTAGGGGGGATGTGTTAGTTTCTCCAAAAAGAAGGCTTAACCCGAAAAAAAAACTTACCGGGCAGAAAAAGTAGTAACGGAAGTCGGGAGGCAGTCGCGAGTTGATTACCGGAGTAGGATTCAAGATGTCCCACAGGAAAAATTGATATTTCTAGACGAGACAGCGTTCTGGGTAGGGATGATTCGCGAGATGGCCAGAAGTGAGTGCGGGCAAAAAGCCTTCTGTTTAATCCCCTTTTATAAAGGGAGAAAAATGACATTAATCGGCGCTATAAGTAGCAGAAGAGTTGTGGCGAAAAAAGCCATGATTGGCTCGATGAAGAGTGAAGATTTTCTGGATTTTGTGGCCAATGACCTCGTGCCGCAGCTCAAGCCAGGGGATGTGGTAGTTATGGATAATCTTAATATCCATAAAAGGGAAGGTGTCGCCGAACTGATTGCGAATGCCGGAGCCCGGAGTAGAGTATTTACCACCATACTCACCAGACTTCAATCCAATTGAGATGTTATGGTCAACGGTTAAGTCAATGACTGGCGCTGATGCTGATTGGAACAACTACGTTTAAGAACTGGTTTACCAAATGCTGCTACTGTACCAATTAAATCGTGAACAATCTGTACTAATTAAATCGTGAACAAGCTGTAAATATACTAGGCTCGATAAATTGTAGAGGCGGTGCAGAAAGTGCCTGCCCCAGTGGTAGGGGCAACCACGGGGGGATTGCCCCTACCACTGGTTAGCTCCTGACTGGTTTTTCATTAGTCCTTAGTCCTTTGTCCTTAGTCCTTTGTCAAATGAAAAATGACAAGGGACAAGGGACAAGGGACAAGGGACAAGTGACCAAGATTGGATTCCGACGGGAAAGATTTTCCCGTGGATGAGCCAAGGCGGGATACGCCAGACAGAGGCAAGGATGATTGCCGCTGTGATTGACCATATGAGGAATGCGGGGGATCCGGAGGACTGAGAGTAGAGGGGCGTATTTAGACTATAGCCCGGTAGCGATCGGCCTGTGAGCTTGACTGAAGTCGGGAGACACAATCAGCGATAATCTTGGTTGGACTCTGGTTGCAGCTTTAGTGGAGCCACTTTCAGGCAAGAATAAACAGGGGGGGTGTGGATGCTAGACCCTGATGCTGATTGGAGCAACAACTCACCATAAAGGCAACTGAGGGGAGGGTATCATCCCCCAGGAGCCACCAGGGGTAGGTGCTGCCTACTTGAAGTTTCTTTACAAATAGATACATTGTGATACCATCTGGGTAATTTGACAGGGCTGATACCTGCCTTGAGGGTCAGCCAATTGGTGGTGGAGGAGTATTCGGAAAGTGCAAAAATTGAGGCAGTTACATCCTTACCTGCAAAGGACAGGTCCGGAACCGCTCCGGGTTGGGGTAATTGGTGTGGGCAATATGGGCCAGCATCATGCACGGGTCCTCAGCTTGCTCAAAGACGTGGAGTTAGTCGGCATCGCTGATGTCAACCTAGAAAGGGGACTGGACACGGCAAGCAAGTACCGAATCAAATTTTTTGAAGATTATCGGGAGCTGCTGCCCCACGTGGATGCGGTCTGCATTGCTGTACCCACAAGATTGCATCATACCGTAGGTATGACCTGTTTGCAGTCGGGGGTACATGTGCTGATTGAAAAGCCGATCGCCGCTAACATTGCCGAGGCAGAATCTCTGGTGAATGCGGCGGCGGAGTCAGGCTGCATCCTGCAAGTTGGCCATATCGAACGCTTTAACCCAGCATTTCAAGAACTGAGCAAAGTGCTGAAGACAGAACAGGTCCTGGCGTTGGAAGCTCATCGGATGAGCCCTTACTCTCACCGCGCCAACGACGTGTCCGTAGTCTTAGACTTGATGATTCACGATATTGATTTGCTTTTGGAACTAGCAGCGTCCCCGGTGGTGCGGTTAACAGCCAGCGGTAGTAGAACCTGCGATGCACCCACTAATCATAGCCAAAGTGGGGGGGTGGTGGATTATGTCACGGCAACTTTAGGTTTTGCCAACGGCATTGTGGCCAATCTCACCGCCAGTAAGGTAACGCACCGCAAAATCCGCCGGATCGTGGCTCATTGCCGCAATTCACTGACGGAGGCAGATTTTTTAAATAATGAAATTTTGATTCACCGCCAAACTACAGCCGATTATATGACGGCCTACGGTCAGGTGCTTTACCGCCAGGATGGGCTGATTGAAAAGGTTTACACCAGCAATATCGAGCCTTTACACGCGGAATTGGAGCATTTTGTCGGTTGTGTGCGCGGTGGCAACCAGCCTTCTGTCGGCGGACAACAGGCGCTCAAAGCCCTGCGGTTAGCCAGTTTAATTGAACAAATGGCTCTGGATGGCAAAGTTTGGCGCCAGGGAGATTTGGAACTGGTTAATCCCCAGGCGGTGGCTTTTTGATTCCTGGTCATTTGTCCTTGGTCATTTGTCCCTGGTAACAGAACAAATGACCAAGGACCAGGGACAAAGGACAAAGGACAAAGGACAAAGGACAAAGGACAAAGGACAAAGGACAAAGGACAAAGGACAAATAATGCTTGGCCCGATGGCCTAAAATAACTGCTGTAGTGCTTGGCAGATAGCTTCGCTGACTAACTGGTTGCCCTGAGAACTCAGGTGAATGTGGTCTCGGTACAAGGTGGCGGGTACAGCATGAGTCTGAAAAGCGCTCAGCAGGTCGAGGTAGGGGATTTGCTGTTGTTGGGTGAATTGGTGCAGGCGTTCTCTGGCGCGGAGTTCGTAGTCACGAGGGCCTGACGGGCTAGTTTCCCGCTGTAAGGGGGTAATGGCGAGGAGGAATTGGCTGTTGGCCGATCGAGCGAGCTGTTGTAGCTGGCGAATGGCTTCTAGGTTATGACCAACGATATCGCCGGTTTCTTGGGGTAGAGATGGCTCTGGGGGTGGAGGGAACAGATAGCGGCTGAGGACTTCGGCGATCGCCCCATTGGGTTTACTGGCGGGGTAGAAACGACTGCGCCCCACAACCACAGAACTGGGAGGTCCAGCAAATAAATCATCAGTATTGAGTAGCAAAACCAGAGTGCGGGCGCCGAAAGTCCCAAACCGGCGCACAAAGGCGAGCTGGTTTCTCGGTCCCCAAGAGTTAGCACTGGCATTGAGGACTTCCACCGGTGAATAGGTGGTGGAGAGGCGTTTGGCCATAAGTGCCGAAATAATCTCCTCGCCATCAGTCCACCAGCCGCCATTGGCTACAGAATCTCCCAGGAGCAGCAGCCGGATGGTCTCCGGCGGCGGCTGTGGTGCCACCTCCGGGCCGCGCATGGAATACTGGTTGATTTCGATTAAATTTCCAAACCGCCGCAACCGCTGAGAAGGTGCCAGCAGATAGCCTATTTCCGGGTCTGGGAGGTAAATCAGGGGATTGCCAAAACCAAAAATCGCCCGGAGCAAAAGTTCTAGTGCCAAAATCCCGCCCACGCAGACCGCTAAGATTACCAGTGCTATTTTCACCACCATTTCCCCATCAAGTGCCCCCCAGATGTATGATAACCCCCTGTAGGCAAGAGCAATTGTGCTTGACTCCAACCTAATAGGGGCTTTTGCGGCTGCGGTCAAGCCCCAACGAACTGAAAAGGGATGTGGTTTTTGCCGTTAAAACTGGGATGCGGTGGAATTAAGATTAACCATAGGGTGGTAGCGTGGGCTTAAGCGCCCGTGCTACAACTGCGGGCGGGAACGCTCGCACTACAACACCGCATCCATAAGTGAAGTAGGGGTTTGGTTCCCTTTCCTCTACTTCAGTTGATCTACGTTATTGCTGAGTCCGATGGGAAGCAAGTGGACTTATATCTACAACAAATCTTCAAAACCCCAAATCCAATTATTGGCGTAGTGCATTTACAGCCCCTACCTACCTCTGTGAGATGGGGTGGCAGCCTGAAAGCGGTTATCGAGCGAGCGGAGCGAGAGGCTGCGGCTTTGGCCTCTGGGGGTGTTGATGGGATTATCGTCGAGAATTTCTTTGATGCGCCTTTTACGAAAGAGCGAGTGGATCCGGCGGTAGTTACGGCGATGACTATATCGATCGAGCGGCTGATGAATTTAGTGGCTCTACCGATCGGGATTAATGTCTTGCGTAATGATGGCTTGAGCGCGATGGCGATCGCCTCTTGCGTGGGCGCCAAATTTATCCGCGTTAACGTCCTCACCGGCGTCATGGCTACAGATCAGGGAATCATCGAAGGCATTGCCCACCAACTGCTCCGCTATCGGCGGGAATTGGGCTCTGATGTGAAAATCTTTGCCGATGTCTTGGTAAAACACGCCCGCCCCCTGGGGGCGGAAACTCTCCACGCGGCGGTAAAAGATACGATCGAGCGTGGTTTGGCTGATGCCGTGATTCTCTCCGGCTGGGCTACAGGCTGCCCCCCAGTACCCGAAGATCTGGAACTAGCGAAGGACGCCGCCAAAGACACTCCGGTTTTTATTGGCAGCGGTGCCAACTGGGAAAACATCTCCGCTCTGATGTCAGCCGCCGATGGGGCGATCGTCGCCAGTTCCCTCAAACGACATGGCAGCATCGAGCAACCGATCGATCCGATTCGAGTCAGTCAGTTTGTGGAGGCGGCTCGCCGGAGCATCACCACCAAAAGCAAAAGCCAATCTGGGATAAACAGCGTTTCTCAAACCAAAATCTCAGCACATCAAGAGGGTGGTGGATGAGGGGCACAGAAACCCGGTGTAGCACAGGAGCATCTTGATCCATCAAGTGGCAGTGGTATCCCATGTTTCCCGTGGCTCATCCCGAATCCGGTAGGGGTTTGGTTCCCCAACCCCCTACTATCCGACTCTTCGCAGACAAGGGAATATTCTTGCCTTGTCCCTACGGATCGCCGATCCCCCATCCAGATTACAGGTGGTGGGGGAAATTTCCTCCCCGTCTCCTGTTGAAGACGTTTCTTGAATCTCAAATCTAAAGTCTAACAACCCCAATCTATATCCGTTGCTCTGGCTTTAGCCCGGGAGTTGTCCAGCCAACCCATAATGACGATCTGGCAGAATTACTCAATATCTAATAACGCTCAATTTATCCTCAGAGGCTCGTGGTGATGAGCTTTGCGGCTCCGTCGCCTTGTTGAATTGAAAATCTCGCTTTCTTTAATTGGCATAAAGGTCTTATGAAACGCCGAAGTTCTACTCCGTGGATTTATCGCTGGTCCCGTCACACGATCGGGGCGATCGCCACCGCCGGTGTCTTGGAAACTGCCTTTCTTACCATTGCCGAATACACCGGGGGCGCCGCCTCTGTCTGTCCTACCAGTGGCTGCAAGGAGGTACTAGAAAGTGCTTATGCCACCGTATTTGGAGTACCTCTAACCCTGTTTGGGTTGTTGGCATATGCGGTAATGGCGGTAATGGCTTTCGCTCCCCTGGCGATTAATCCCGAAACCAGCAAGCAACAGCGGTCTCAAGCGGAAAATATCACTTGGCTGGGGATGTTCGCTTTGGGCACGGCGATGCTGGTGTTCAGCTCCAACCTGATGTATGTGATGTTGGTGGAAATCAAAGCCATTTGCCCTTACTGTATCGCTTCAGCCATTTTCTCCGTGGCGATTTTCTTCCTCACCGTAGCTGGTCGGGACTGGGAAGACCTAGGGCAGCTATTTTTCATCGGTATTGTGGTGGGGATGGTGACACTGATTACTTTGCTGGGGATTTACGCTAACGTGGATAAACCTGGTGCATCAGGAGGGGGCAGTGGCAGCCAAACCACCACGGTTGGCGGTGAAACCGGACCACCGATTATCAATGAATCGGGAGCGGCGGAAATCGCCCTGGCGGAGCATCTGGCCAAAATTGGCGCCAAAGAATATGGTGCTTATTGGTGCCCTCACTGCCACGAGCAGAAGGAACTATTCGGGAAACAGGCTTTTGCCCTGCTCAATTATGTAGAATGCGACGAGAAGGGGAAGAATGCTCGCCCCCAACTCTGCAAAGATGCTGGCATCAAGGGCTTTCCCACTTGGGAGATACAAGGCCAATTCTATATCGGGGTGCAGAGCTTGGAGAAACTAGCGGACGTATCCGGCTATTCTGGGCCTCGAGACTTTAAACACTCCTTACCTCAGCCTAGTGGCAATTGATCGTTTAGTCATTTGTCCCTCATCATTTGTCCTTAGTCCCTTGTCACTTGTCCCTTGGTACGGGTGATTCGCCAATCGCCCCTACTCATTTGTCCTTTGTCATTGGTCACAAAGGACAAAGGACCAATGACCAATGACCAATGACCGGGGACAAATGACAAATGACTAATGACTAATGACTAATGACTTCAGGAAAATTTTCCTACCGGATGGCTAGACGACTCAAGCGCTGATCTTCACATGGCACAGAAATTCTGAGCTAAACGATGAAGCCACCGGACAAAATCAAAAAGAATCTTTGGGCTGCCTGTATGGGTAGGTTTACCCAGATCCTTCGCTATGGACGGAGGGCAGGCGTTAACCAGCTACGACAGGGGGGAGAATGGCGCTGGCTGCTGTTTGCATCCTCTGGCGTTAGTGGTTTAGTGCTGCTATTACGTTTGGCTGGCCTGTTGCAGTCCTGGGAGTGGGGGACATACGATTTGCTATTTCGCTGGCGCCCCCCAGAAATGCCGGAACAACGTATCTTGATTGTCGGCATTGATGATGATGATATTGGTCACATCAAATCTTGGCCGATGTCCGATCGCCTCTTGGCTGAGCTGCTGCAAAAATTGCAAGCGTCGGAGCCGGTGGCGATCGGTCTGGACATTTCCCGCAATTTACCCATGCCTCCTGGGACCGAAGAACTGGATGCGGTATTAAAGAGCATCCCCAACCTGATCGGCATTCAGACTTTGGCGGACCAAAGCAATATTGGTATTACACCGCTACCGGTACTGGCGGCGGCGGAACAGATTGGTTTTAACAATGTGATGATTGATGCCGATGGTAAGGTGCGCCGCAATTTACTCTACTGGCGGACGAGCCATGATAACCAGTTGCATAAAAGTTTGGCGCAAAGGCTGGCTTGGATTTACCTCAATGCTAAGGGATTGCCCCCGCAGCCGGTGCCGAACAATCCCAGTTATTTGCAGTTGGGCCGCACTGTTTTGCGCCCGTTTGAGGCTTCTGATGGCGGTTACGTCCGCGCTGACAGCTTGGGATACCAATTTCTGGCTAATTTTCGCCCTAGCAAGGACATCTTTGATACTGTAACTTTGCGTGATGTCCTCGCCGATCGGGTGGCACCGGAACGGATCCGCGATCGAATTGTCCTTATTGGTGCCAATGCTAGGAGTATTAAAGATTTCTTTGAAACTCCCTACAGCGCTGGACTCGTATCGGCTCCTGACGAAATTGCTGGTGTGGAACTCCACGCCAATTTTGTCAGCCAGATTCTCTGTGCTGCCATTGATGGACGCCATCCCTCAATTCGGGTTTGGTCTGACCCGATCGAATGGCTGTGGATTTTCCTGTGGTCCGCTGTCGGCGCTCACCTATGCTGGCGCTGTGGCACCCCCTCCCGCTCTTTCATCGCCATCATCATTAGCCAAGGGGTCATCGGGGCTATCTGTTACATAGCTTTCCTCTTTTGCTGGTGGTTGCCCCTGGTCCCCTCCGCACTCAGTTTGCTGGGATCCGCCATCACTGTCACCAGCTACATCGCCCACCTTCAGGATGAGCTGAAAAAATCCAAAGAATTCTTGAACCAAATTATCGATACAATTCCTGACCCGATTTTTGTCAAAGACCAGCACCACCGGTGGGTAGTTTTGAATAATGCTTATGCCAATTTTATTGGTTATCCAATTAGCTCCCTAATTAACCACTCAGAATTTGATTTTCTCCCCGGTCGTGAAGCTGCTATTTTCCGCGATAAAGATAATTTGGTTTTTGCCACTGGCCAATCCAGCGAAAACGAAGAAGAATTCACCGATGCGAGGGGGATTACTCACTTTATTGCCACCAAACGGTCTCTCCATCGAGACCCGGCGGGCAATTTATTTTTAGTCGGAGTGATTAGAGATATCACAGAGCGCAAGCAAATGGAAGATGCCCTTAAGCAAACTGCTGCTGATTTGGCGCGCTCCAATGAGGAATTAAAACTTTCAGAAGACGGCTTGCGTTATATCGCTTATCACGATACTCTTACGGGCTTACCCAACCGAAAGCTATTTTATGAACGATTGGATCAAGCATTAGAATGGGCGGCAATTAATAATCAATCTGTGGCGCTGATGTTTTTGGATTTAGATGGGTTTAAGTTGATTAATGATACCTGCGGACATGATACCGGTGACTTGCTCCTGCAAGCTGTTGCCGATCGGCTGACCCGGAGCTTGCGGGGTAGCGATACCGTCTCTCGCCTCGGCGGCGATGAGTTTACCGTGATTCTCCCAGCCATTTCTGAACCCATCAAAGTGGAACGGGTGGCGCAGAAAATCATTACCACCCTCAGCCACTCGTTCGCGATCGGTGGCGCGGAAATTTCTGTCACTGCCAGTATTGGTATCAGCTTGTATCCCGGTAATGGTGAAGATGCGGACACTCTGATTAAAAACGCTGATGCTGCCATGTACCGCGCCAAAGAACTAGGTAAAAATCAATACGCCTTTTCTCAAACTAAACCTTAGTTTTTTTTTATTATTAATTACGTATCTGTAATTTTTATAGCCATTACGGGCTCAATGATTAATTTTACAAAATTTAATATTAAGATATGTAAATATCAGCGGGCAAAGTTATGGGAGACAGAAAAGTGTTGTTAGCTCAAAACCTTTCCAGAGAGCCAATAGTGGATGATTATAAAAAAAATCTAAATGCAAGTAAATATACGGAAGTGTACCGAATCAGGGAAAATAATTACTGGACATATTCGTGAATATACGTATATAATACGGTTAGAGAATCTACAGCATCTCATCAAGCAGGGGTTATGAGGCGATGGGTCTTATGGGCACTACAATCAAAGTTAGCACCGCGGCAGTTTTATTAATGGGACTGCAACTGATGACCACAGGGACGGCATTGGCAAACGTCAAAGCTGGGACGAATATGGAGATGGAATGGCAGGGGATGACCACCACGCAGGTGGCGGATATCGCCACTGTGGCCCAAGCTCAAGACCCAGAAGTGCCCCCCGGAGACCCGAAACGCACGGGCAATGCAGGTCCCCGGTAAATGCCACGAAAACTTTCATGCTCAAGGACGGCACCCAAGTCTAAACATGCTCCTCATTTGGCTCTCCACCACATCAACATTAGATTTGCAATCTTCCTAGCTGCAAGAGTTAGTGGCAAGAGGAGATTTTGACCAATAATCATTTCTAACCCAAGTGTGAACCTCCCAACTGGCCTCGGTTTCTGGAAAATCACTGCGATAATGCCCGCCACGACTTTCCGCCCGAAAAGCAGCACTGGTGAGAATTAAATGCGCTACATCCAATAAATTACGAGTTTCTCCCCAGTGGCGGATCTCTTGGTCAGCATCCGGGATACTCAACACCAGGGGCGGGCTGGGCTGACAAGATAAAAGATATTTGCTCAAATCTAAAGCGGCGAATTCCGATCGCCACACCTGAATCTGAGAAATCGCCTGGTCTAAACTGGGCTGGCTGCGACATATGCCAGCAGTTTCCCAAACCAAACGCCGCACATCTCGCCGCAGACGATCGATTGTATCCACCTCAGCGGACCAGCTACCAAGGTAGGGGGAGATAGGAAGAAGAGGAGATGGAGGCGAACTCGAAGCCGTGGCGACCTGAATCTGTGCTAGCTGGGCCGCAAATACAATGCACTCGAGCAGCGAATTGCTGGCGAGACGGTTGGCGCCGTGGACGCCGGTGCTGGCAGTTTCCCCCACTGCGTACAAACCGGGAATGGAGGTGGCGCAGTGCAAATCTGTAACAATGCCCCCCATCCAGTAATGGGCGGCAGGGGCTACGGGTACGGGTTCGGTGAATACGTCGATGCCCCAGTGGCGACAAACTTCGATGATGTTGGGAAAGCGGTGGCGGATTTTTTCTGGGGGAATGGGGCGCAAATCCAACCACACGCATCCCAGCTCTGGATCGGATCCGGCTTTTTGTAGGTGTAAAAAAATTGCCCGACTCACCACGTCTCGGGGGGCGAGTTCTCCGGCGGGGTGATAGTCGAATACGAATCGGTGCCCCAAGTGGTCCACGAGGTGGGCGCCTTCCCCGCGCACGGCTTCGCTAATTAAAAATCGGGGGGCGCCCGGTTTGGTGAGGGCGGTGGGGTGAAATTGGATAAATTCCAAGTCTCGCACTGCTGCACCGCTGCGCCATGCAATGGCAACGCCGTCACCAGTGCTGACTTTGGGATTGGTAGTTTTGGCAAATACTTGGCCGCCACCGCCGGTGGCGAGAACCACGGCACCGGCGCGCACCCAGAGGATATGTCCCTGATAAGCTAAGCAAACTCCCTGACATTGTTGGGAATTGGGGTGTAGCCACAGGTCTAAGGCGAAGGCGCGGGAGATGATGCGGATGTTTTGCCGCTCTAAGATGCGGGCGGTGAGGGTGCTAACCACGGCCCGCCCGGTGGTGTCTCTGGCATGGAGGACGCGGCGGCGGGAGTGGGCGGCTTCTAGGGTGAGGGCGAGGTCTCCCTGGTGTCGATCGAAGCTGACCCCTAACTCTAGTAATGAATTGACGTAGTATTTGGCTTTGCTGGCGAGAAATTCTACGGCTTCTAGGTCACAAAGACCGGCACCGGCTTTGAGGGTATCTTCAATATGGAGTAGGGGGGAATCGTCTGGGGCGATCGCAGCCGCCATCCCGCCCTGGGCCCAGTCACTGGCAGACAGGGGCAACTCATCTTTGGTAATCAACCCTACCCGCAATGATGAAGGTAGGCACAAGGCCGCATATAGGCCCGCAGCTCCGGCGCCGACCACTAGCACGTCAAAGGACTCGGGGAGGTCGGGATGAGACTGAGATTTAGCTGAAACATTCACTAATGAAAAATCGCCCCTTAGTTATAGGTTAAGCCGCAAGCATTAGGCTGGTGGCTACCTTATTTTACAAGGGGCGAATGTCATCAGTGTGGCTGAATGATCCGGTTTTGTCACTTGTCCTTAGTTGCAGGGTGGGCATTGTTGCTGATATCCCTGCTGTTAGCGTGATACCTCGGGCAATGCCCACCCTACGCGGCTTGTCCTTTGTTGTCGGGTGGGCATTGCTGGTGATATCCCTGCTGTTAGCGTGATACCTCGGGCAATGCCCACCCTACGGCTCACAGACTACTCCGAGAGCAAAATCGCTGTTTAGTAATAGCCGTTGTTAATCCGATCGTCACCTTCCACTAGCTCGGGAATGGCTTCTGTCACCGTGAAATCATCCAGGTGAGCTTGCAGCCGCTGTTTTTGGGTTTCGCTCAGTCCGGGAATCTCCAAAATGTCTTCCACCTTTTCATAGGGGGCGTTGTTGATGATTTTGGCGGCCAAGCTGGGGTAAAACCCTTGATACTTGCGGAAGGCGCGGATGTTGGTGTTGTTCAAATCGATTTTGCCAGCGATTTCGTTGAACTTCTCATCCACATCATTGAGGACCGGTGCTTCTGCCACTAACAACCGGGTGGGGGATGCCATCGGGTTGAAACCGGCGGCGAGGGCGTTTTGAGTGGCTCCCAAACCACTCCAGCCAAACAAAATGAACCCCAAAACTACGACAAAGCGAACCAATTGTCTCATCATCTGAATCGCTCCCTTATGTATAAACAGGATTTATAGCAAAAATTATCCCAGAATATTGCACCAGGAATCCAATACAGGGGGTGCCTGTTTATCTCCTCACCACAGCAGGGGTTTTTGCCCAGAGGCTGTGGTTATCTCGGTCCTGTGAAGGTCACACAGCTAACAAATAATACAATAATCCAGGTTAAGTTATGATTTTCACCTGTGATTGGCGTAATTTTCCCGGCTGACGCCTCAGCGCTGGTTGGGGTCGTCTGGCACGGGATGCTATATCCCTACCCCAAAACTATTCATCGCCCCCCGCCGCTAGGACACCCCCACAGTCTAGACTTTGGGATGGCTGTGGTGGAAAAATTTTTCCAGATCGGAAAATAAACCCCCATATGTGAGGGTGGCACGATCGTAGCCCTTGAGGTGAACGGTGTACTGCTCGAATAGCTGGTTTTGGTTGTGGAGGTCGGCAAAATATTTGTAGGTGGTTTCTCCCAAGGCGATGTCTTTGCCGATTTCTTTGGTGGCAGACTCTAGGCGAAATGCGGCGTTGACTGTATCTCCCAAGGCGGTGTAGTCGGGTCGATCGCCACTGCCTGTATTCCCTACCATTGCATATCCGGTGTTCACCCCAGCACCAATGCGCAGGGGAAAGGGGAGTGTGTAGCGTTTATTCAGGTCTTCGGTGATCAGATGTAGGGCGTTGAGGGCCTGCAAAATCCGCAACAATTCCTCATGGCTAGCGGTGTCGCTGTTGTGAAACCATACTGCCATCACGGCATCGCCGATGTATTTGTCCACCCAGCTACCGTGGTCTCGAATGATATTCCCGGCGTGGCGAAACCAAGTGCCGATGACTTCTGAGAGGATTTTTTCGTCGAGCTGTCGGGTCAGTACGGTAAAATTACGGATGTCCACTACCATGACTGATATCAGCTTGCGGACATACAGGGCGGCTGTGACGGTGAAATCCTGAGATTCTGGGTCTTCTTGGGGGTCTGGTTCTTCGCTGGGGGGGCAGCTAAACTGCAGTTCTGTCTCTCCGAAGGTGAGGCGATCGCCGTGGTGCAGGGTGACGGGAATGCTCACCCGCCTGCCGTTGACAAATGAGCCGTTGCGACTACCCAGGTCGATCAAATAAAATTCCCCGTTTTCAGTGCATTGCAGCATCGCGTGGTTTCGGGATATCCACCGATCGGACAGCACTAAATTGTTATCTTCGCCCCGACCGATAGTCCAGCAATTGCTACCCACCAAGGGAAGATAGCGATTGCCGGATTCAGTGGGCATAATCAGATGAGGAGCGCGTTTTAAAGTCACCGCAGTTGCTTACCTGTCCGTATTTGTTGGGTATAATAAGGTAGAGCCTAAAAAAACCCGAACCTCTTTCAGGGATTGAAACACCGCAGTTGCCTGCCTAAAGACTGGTAGTTGCAATGATATTAGGCTCTTTACCCGAATCCCTTTCAGGGATACCTAATTGGCGGCTAGAAAAAAAAGGCTATCTACCAAAATTGTACTCAACACCGCACCAGAAAACCCCCACCAGTGCAAATCTTTTTCCCTCCTCATCCCTAAACCTAACCCCACAAAGCCTGTCACCAGTAGCACTGCCGCTAGGACGGCGGCGCAGCCAACACCCCACGGAGTTTTGACTAGGCTCACAGCGTGCTGCATAATTGGCAACGCCAGTTCTGGTTCTACCCGCATCAGCAGCCGCCAGTGTGCCATCAAATCTACTAAGTAAAAGTATAGGTCGGTGACTGCAGTTCCCAGTAGAGAACCGAGATAAAACCAACTCCCTACTAGCCACTGTCGCCGCTGAATGCACCATATGGCCATTGGTAAACCGATCGCTTCTACGGGCAAGTGGAGCAACGGTTCCCACCTCATGCACCCCCAGTATAGGCTCCCCGCCAGCCAACTGCCACTGAATCCTAGGAGCAAATCTCCCCAGACCGCCGTTTGGTGGCGAGACATGAGCATCATGCTCAGCCACACCCAACCCCCCGTTAAGATTAAACTGACCAGGGGCAAGTGCCGCACTAGGGGTGCTTCGATGAATACCGGGACGCTGACGAGAAACACTGCTGCCCCGAACAACCACTGGGGCTGAGACGCTATTTGAGCCAAAAAAATGCTGGTGCTATTGCTGGCGTTGGCTTCTGGCTGCTCTGCCCTGCCAGCGGACCATGTATGGTTAAACAATTTTTCTTTAAGATTCTTTACTTAACTTCATCTTACTTAAGATATCACAGGTATGATTTGATGCCCTGATGCGGGATTATCTTGCCCATAAATCTCTCGGGGGGTACTTCATGCTAGGGGAATATCTACTCAAGTCGGGATTTGTGAGGAAAAAATGACTGGATTATCAAAGCGGTTTTTCACCCTGATGGGTGGTGCGGGAGTTGCTACGGTTCTATGGCCGGGATTGATTGCCCTGAGCTACACTGAGACGGCAACACCAGTTCAGTCGAACGGGGTAGCGGCTCATATCAACCTGTTTCAGGCGGTGATCCTGGGCATGGTTCAGGGCTTAACGGAGTTTATCCCCATCAGCAGTACGGCTCACTTAAAGGTGGTGCCGGTACTTTTGGGTTGGGGAGACCCGGGGGTGTCTTTCAGTGCGGCAATTCAGCTCGGCAGTATTGCGGCGGTGATTTGGTACTTCTGGGAGGACTTGACGACTCTGGGAATGAGTGCGTTTCAGGCTCTCAGAATCCAGAAATTTGATGATAAAGACCTGCGGGTGGTGTTGGGAATTGCCCTGGGCACTGTGCCGATCGTGGTTCTCGGGTTGGTGGTCAAATTCCTGGCTTCTGAATTTTACGACAATACTCTCCGCAGTTTGGGCTCGATCGCCATTGTCTCGATCGGCATGGGACTGCTCCTGGGCCTCGCCGAACGCATTGGCAGCAGAAAGCGCAATTTTGACCAGCTCACTCTCACTGACGGTGTGTTAATGGGGATGGCTGAGGCAATGGCTTTAATTCCAGGGGCGTCTCGCTCCGGAACTACCATCACCGCTGGTTTGTTTATGGGTTTGGAAAGAGGCACCGCCGCCCGATTTTCCTTTTTACTCGGCATTCCGGCAATTACTCTGGCGGGTTTGGTGGAACTTAAGGACTTACTGGAGTCTTTGGGCACTGCGGGAAGTAATACGGAAATTTTGCCTTTGGTGGGGGGGTTGGTTTCCGCCGTGGTGTTTTCTTATGTGGCGATCGCCTGGTTGATTCGGTTTTTACAAACCCAGAATACCTGGGTTTTTGTCTGGTATCGCTTGGGCTTCGGGTTCCTCATCTTAGGGGCAATCTCTGCTCACTTTCTCCCTAACGTCTAACTCTGTGCCCTCAATTCCGGTGGCGAAATAATACTTCTAAAATTCCGGGCTTAGGCTTGACATCTTGCTTTTTTTGTGCTTCGCGCTGCCGCGCCACCTGTTTGAGGGTTTTTTTCAGTATGGGGGGCGGTTCTCGGGCTGGTTCGTCTGTACTGTCCCACCAGGAGACGATCCTGCCCCCTGCAAATCCGCCAATGGCTCCGAGAATCAAGCCAAACCAGCCGGAATACCCCAGGGCGTAAAAGCCCAGAGTGAAAAACATCCCCACCAGCAATCCGGCGGTCATTCCCTCCCAGTGGAAAAAGGATTTTTGCTCGTCTTTCATCGTTGGCTATTTGTCCTTGGTCATTTGTCCAATTTCATTTGTCCTTGGTCATTTGTCTAGTGACAATTGATAATTGACAATTGATAATTGATAATTGATAATTGATAATTGATAATTATCAATTGTTAATTATCAATTCAAATGACAAATGACAAATGACAAATGACAAGTGACTAATGAGAACTGGTGGTCACAGCAGCCAGTTGCGGCTCGATCGGGGTGGTGGTTTCTATGGTCAACACCAGGGGGGTTTCCTCTGGGGTGAATGGTTCCCACCCAGCGATTTGAGCGGCGAGGAGGTCGGCGGTGGCGTCGGCGATGTCCCCGGTACGTTGACGGAGCCGATCGCGTAATACGGCTTCGGGGGCGGTGCAGTTAACAATCTGCAATGGTAAACCTGCGGCTTTTGCCGCCGCGATCGCCTCCCCACGCAGTTGCTCCCGGTCATACTTGGCATCTAAAATCACTGGCCACCCCAATTCTGCCAGCATTAGCCCCAATTCTAACACTCGCCCATAAGTCCGCTGGGTCATTTCTGGCGTGTAGAGGTCATCTCCTCCCCGCTGGTCTAGGGCCACTCCCCCTAAATGCTTCCGTACTGCATCCGATCGGATATGAATCGCACCCAGTCGCCGCGCCAACAGCTTCCCTACCGTACTTTTCCCCGACCCCGACAGACCGGACATCAAAAATAACTTGCCCTCACTCCGTTGTGTATAACTCCAAGCCAACTGATAATAAGCCGCCGCCGTTTCATGGGCCTGTTGCTTTTCCTCGGCGCTCACCCCTGGGTCATCCAACAGAAAGGAAGTCACCTTGCCGCGCACATATGCCTGACGGCTACAATAAAAAGACAACAGGGGCACCCCCTCCCAGTCTCCCGTCTGTTCCAGGTAGGCATTTAAAAAAGCATTGGCTAAATCTTTTCTGCCCCTAGCTTCCACATCCATCACGGCAAATGCTACATCATAAATCACATCCACCAACCGGAAAGGCTCATTAAATTCAATGCAATCAAACAGCAGTATTTTATCTCCCCATTGGGCGATATTTCTTAAATGTAAATCCCCATGACATTCCCTAATTTTCTTCAGAGAGATGCGGCGGGCAAATAGCTCCTGCTCAGAGGCAAATACCCCATCTGTATAAGCCTTCGTTTCTTCAAACTGTTGCTGGGTCTGGGGTCCACCGATGTACTTCTGAGTTTGGGCGTAGTTATCATCCACAGATTCACGAACTTTGGGGATTTCGCCAAACTGGGCGATATAATCATTAGTGATAGTTTGGGCATGGAAATCCGCCACTACCTTGCCCAAATCTTCCATATCTTTCTCGCCAATTAGTCCATTGGCAAACCGGGCACTCCACAGGTCATCTTGATTGAATGCCCGCATTTTCAGGACATATTCCACAATTTCCCCGTTTTGCCCTAGTTGGTATTCGCTCCCCTCTTGGGATATGGGTAATACTTCTAAATATAATTCTGGGGCACTGCGGCGGTTCATCCGCAACTCTTCTTGACAAAAATGCTGCCTTTTCTCTACTGTGGAATAGTCGAGAAAGCCGAAATTAACCGGTTTTTTCACTTTATAGGCATAATCCCCGGTGAGGAACACGTAAGAAACGTGAGTTTGAATCAGTTGCACGGGTGATGTTACCGGATGGGGATAAAATTCCGGCTTTAGCATTGCTTCAATTAAGGGAGAAAACTGGCCGTTACTCATGTTATGTTAACGATTTTATTTAAGTGAAATAAGGGCACGGCGTTATCGTTATTGGTCTCTACGTTCGACGCGAGATATTTGCGATGCCGTGCCCCTACAGTCACTTGTGCGCTTGTCACGCCAACAAATGACCAATGACCTGACGACCAATGACCAATGACTAATGACCAAGGACAAATGACTTTTGACAAATGTGGTTAGCTGGCAGCGGTGGTGGCGGCTTCTTCGCCAGCATCATCCTTTTGCGGAGGCAGGACGCTCACTACTACTTGCTTGGGTTCGCTCAGAGCGCTGACACCTTCGGGGAGGGTGAGTTCTCCCACGTGCAGAGCATCGCCGATTTGTAGTTCTGATACGTTGACTTCGATCGCCTCGGGGATACTATCCGGCTTGCATCTGAGAGTTATCTCTGTCATCACCGGGTCAAGCAGTCCACCTCCCAATTTCACACCCGCCGGGGTGCCAGTGTAATGGATGGCTACTTCCACATCTACGCTCGCTTGCGCCGACACGGCAAAAAAGCTGAGGTGATACAGCTCATCTTTCCAAGCATGGGTTTGTACTTCCCGCAGTAGGGTTTTACCTCTCCAAGACAAGTCGGGGATGTTCAGGTCAATGAGGGTGTTGTTGAGGGAAGCCTCTTTGAGCAGCTTTTCTGCATTTTTGGCAGTGATAGCTAGGGACAGAGATTCCGCCCCTTGGTGTCCGTAGAGGACCGCTGGAATCAACCCGTTTCGGCGCATGCTGTTGGGTTTGCTTCCTTCTGGCCGTTTTTGGCATTCGATCGTAATTTCCATTTTAGCTGCTATCTGTTATTTGTTACTCATTTGGGTCTGGGGCGGCAACCCCACAGGCAGTTTCCGCCATCTTGGCAAAACGCCACAAACTCCTATTATATCAAAATTGGGATAATTCTTACATGGAAGCACTGGGAGCCAGAGGAACCGGGGAGATGGGGCGTTGGGGTGGTGGGGGGGAACTGCGGGGAATCCCTTTGGCACCTAATCGGATTTGGATTTAGTGATGCAACAGATATCCTGGGGTAAATTAAAATATTTCAAACTGGGAAAGGCTGATTACAGCTTGTTCCCCAGTAGGGGCGATTCGCGAATCGCCCCTACGCCGATCAGATTATTTCTGAACAGGCTGTAATTGATACCTGCTATATAATTAGCAAAAAAATAGATTTTTCCAGAAACATTGGCGTTTTGATTTACGTCTTGACTCTCAAAGCATAAATTATGTTACATCTTGCCAGCGAAGTGATATTTTTCTCTATCAATAAAAATTATTTCACTGCCCCTTGGGTGGCTAGCCTCCATCCCAAGCGCACAGCAAGCGATCACCTGTAATGCTTCCTACCAAATGAACTTTCCTGTAGAAGGAGCCGATTAACGGCGGGGGGCGGAGAGGTTTTCTAATATTAACTGTCCCGGCTCTATCCGAATCGCGAACTGAGACAAAATATCTTGACCGATAATACCATATTGGCCAGACCACAACACACCAATATCGGTTGTCACCTTATGACCCCCGAAATTAACTTCCACCTGTACCAGGGGAGATCGACGCATAGATAAAGCTTCTGCCCCAATTTGGTAGTATATCTGTCCCTGGTGTCCCAGAGCATTTGTCAAACCCAAGCTCTGAGCTTGGGCAAAGGTTAAAAATGAGTGGGTACTCCCACTGTCGATTAATAATTTCTGGGCTTTCCCATTCACTTCTACTTGTACGAATGGCAATCCTCCCTCTCGTCGGATTGGGACAACACCTCCCCACGCTGCCTCCGGGAGGATTCCGATCGCCACAGAAAAAACACATAGGCAAACGCTGCCCATCATCCGAGAAATTGCCGAGATTTTTTTCATAAGTATCACCAATTTAATTACTGTGTAATCAGCAGCATAATTTGTGCGTCCCTCAATTCAGCCATAGCTGCCAAGGAGCGCTAGTCATTGTGTGGTAGCTCTTAGCTTTTGTTTTGATGGAGAGCGACCTTATCTGACTGTGCTTGTTGGGATGTAGATATCTCTCGTTACCGAGAAAATATTCTGTTTTGAATTGATTGGTCAAATAACCCCCATTTTTCTGATGACAATAATTTTCATCGTCTAGCCATGCCAAACTTTAGCATAGTAATAACCTGCTGACTGACAATATATAGATTGGGTGAATGACCGTTACTACGAAAGACAATTAGTCGGCCATACCAGATACCTGTTTCTTCGCTAAATACCAGTATTAGCTTACCGCTTCATCAAAAACCTCCAAGAAAAGAATAAACAACTTGTGATTTGATGAGATTCACCTGGTGAAAAGGCGAAAAATTGTGTACTTTTCTCTCAAGTAGTATCTATTACAAATGTTAACGAAATGTAAAAATATTGGCATCAGTGAAATTACGGAAATTGATTTGATGCTAAGCGGAATCGCCTTTATTTTATCTGGGCGAAAATATAGACATATGTCATATATTTATCAATTATAATAAATTTTTATAAAAGAATATAATTTTTATCAAAATTTGGCACAGATAGGTTAAATATCTGTGGTTTTGCCAACTGATGATATTACCCATCTATGGAATCATTGATGACCTTAACCATCTCTGGAGAAACCTGGTTTATGGCTAACCGAGATGTGCGAGAACTGACTGGATTCATGGCACACCATAGAATTAGCCTGATAGAGGATATACCTCGACAACCAGTGATTTGGTGTCTGTGGTGGAGTTATTCCCGGTGGTACGGCCTGATGATGAGTTAAGATTTGAAGATATTTTAAGCTCTAAGTATATCTGGTTATGAGTTTGAGAATTTATGGGGGGCGGCTGCTGAAAACTATGCCGGGTCAGGAAACTAGACCGACGGCGGCGCGGGTGCGGGAAGCGGTGTTTAATATCTGGCAGGGGACGATTAGTGATTGTCGGTGGCTGGACCTGTGCGCTGGTTCTGGGGCGATGAGTGCGGAGGCCCTGTGTCGGGGGGCAGCGCGGGTGGTGGCGATCGAGCGTTCACCACGCGCCAGCGCCATCCTCCAAGAGAATTTAACCAAAGTGGCCACTGAGGAGCAAAATTGGACTATTCTGCGGGGAGATGTACTAAAACGCTTGGAAAAACTACCCCCAGAGCAGTTCGATCGCATTTACTTCGATCCACCCTACGATAGCGATTTATACTTACCAGTCTTAGAGGCGATCGCGCATCACCAGTTACTGGCTCCCACAGGAGAAATGGCCGTGGAACACAGCACCAAATCTCCCCCCATAACTACCTATTCAGCCCAAGACACCTTAGAAATCTGTCGGGAGAAAGCCTACGGCAGCACTGCCGTGACTTTCTACCGACCAATTACAGTTTAAGGAGCGGGCAAGCCTTGTCCTTAGCGCTGATACTGTTGGTAAGCAGCGAAAAACAAACCCGCCAGTGTCACCACAATCAATCCGAGGACGATGCCTGATAGTAAGGGCTCTACCATTTGTTTAGTTCTCCTTGTGATCCGTAGGGACGGAAGCACGTTAACTTTTTTTGCCAATTTCTCATCGTACTAGGTTTAGAGACCCGTGGGGAGTGTGGTCAGGGTGGGGAGTGTGGGGAGTGTGGTCAGGGTGGGGAGTGTGGGGAGTGTGGGAAGTGTGGGGAGTGTGGGAAGTGTGGGGAGTGTGGGGAGTTTGGGAAGTGTGGGGAGTGTGGGGAGTGTGGGAAGC
>DVDU01000227.1 GCA_015296065.1 Oscillatoriaceae cyanobacterium M33_DOE_052
AACTGTGTTTTTCATTCCCACTTTGGAGCAAGGATTCGCCCAATTGATTGAGCGAATGCACCAGTTTTACTGCCCTATCATTCACAAACTGCTCCTGCGGCGTATCCTATTTAACTCTGCTTAAATGATGGAAGAGGGATATTAACCCGGCAATAATTGAGGTTACATTTTTTTGCTGCATAAGCGATGAACGGATGCTCAAAGTATTTCTGAACTCGCGCTGGCAATTTCTGTAACTTATGGAGATGAGAAATCAATCGTTGCTTCAATTGCACCAGATTGCGAGTCGGAGATTTAGAATGAACCCCCTGCTTCACAACTCCCTCCGCTTGGGCCCGTTGCTCAATTTCAAGGTAAGTCTGCTCCAACCACTCCTCCACTGCTTCTGGGTCTTGCTCGTAAGCCTGTTTCAAGGGTTTCTGGGGCGTATACCCCCACCGCTTGAGATACTCTCCCACAGTGCGAATCGGCATTTGTACCTCGTACACTTGCTCAATCAACTGTTGTACGGCTCGTCGAGTCCATAAGGCACGATCAATCTCTAAGTCCTCTGGAAAATGCTCTTGCATCAACTGTTGAATTCGATTTTCCTGCTCCTGAGTTAAGGTTCGCCCTTCCCCAACGTTGCGGCCTCGTTCCTGCTGGTTCAAGGCAATCTCGCCGAATTCCTGGTACTGTTGCCACCAATCTGAAACCGTATTGCGATGCACTCCCAGGTAATCTGCTAAGTACCACTCCTAAATTTGAGTGATTTGGTAGAAACTTCCTCCGCCCAATACGTTTGGAGTGGGTGCGGGTGGAAAAGGCTCTGTTTGACACCCCAAAAAAAGATGTTCTGATCAACGATTCCAGTATATTCACAGATTTGATGAGTGCCATAGAATGTAAAGGAATTTCACGGCGCTCACAAAATTGCCTCGCCTTTTGAAACTGAGCGATCGCGCAATGAGGGGGAGAGGCTTTCAACATCCTCTATTCGGAACTGAATTAGGCTATTACGGAAAAAGGCGCTCGATGGAATTCTCTTGCTGTTACGACTACAAAATGCTAGGGAATATAAGCGAAGTATTGTGTAGATACACCTGATTTATGAGAGATCGCATTGGTTTTGCGCGATCTCTTTTTGGGTATTCTAAAGCCGTCCTGATCTAAGTTTTTTTAAGCGTTGCTGAGGGATTCCGGTGATGCTCTTTAGGAGCGAAAGGATGAAGTATTTCTGTGTGTTTAAATTTTAACCATGCAGAATATTTAGAACGTGCGAAAAGGACTCAAGCGAAAATAAGATCGGGATGATAGTGATTCATATCGCTGCACCCTTAATCTTCTAGAGAAAGCGAAAACAAGAGAGTTGATTTAAGCGGCGGTTCATAGGGGATCTTCGAGTGATGAGTGAAAGTGCGATCGCGGGTTCAATCCGGTAGATCTGCAAAGCAATGACTGGATTTCACTTGCCAATAACGATAGGTTAAGCCAGAAGTAGGGGACTACAACAACAGAAATTTTTTAGGAGTTTGGCCTGCTAAAAATTTTCGTAATTGCTCAACTGGGTTGACCGGATGCAGTCTAAAGGAGAGGATGGTAAACTTTTGCCATGAAAGAATTCCCCCCTCTTGATGGACTCAGCCACGCGGAAAAGAATGCCCTAATTCAAGGGCTGTGGCAAGAGCTGAAAACGTTGCGGGCAGAGGTAGAAAAGCTAAAGCAGAAGCAGGTTAAGAAAACCTCACGCAATTCCAGTTTGCCTCCATCCAAGGGCTTCAAACCGAATCAGATCCAGGCTGAACCGACCATTGCGAAGACGAATGAACCGTTGGGACAAACCGGGAGCGGTCGAGCGCTGAGTCAAAAGCCCGACCAGATGGTTGTGGCGCGAGCTTCAACCGTGCAGCAGGATTGCGCTCGATTTCGGGGTTCCCTGCGGGAGATTTTGAATCTAGCGCCTAAAGCAGTCGAGGGACAACGGTTGCTCAAACGGTATCAGAAGATTCGGGCTCATCTGTTGTTGTTTTTGACCGATGAGACGATTCCGCCGACCAATCATTCCAGTGAGCAAGCGTTGTGCTGGAGCGTGGTGTTTCGCAAGGTGACCAACGGCTTTCGCTCAGATTGGGGAACCGAGTTGTTCGCTCAGGTTCGCTCGCTGGTCAATACGGCACAGCGTCAAGGCATTTCTGCCTTTGATGCCATTTCTCGTGCCCTTACCTCCCAGCAGACAAATTGGCTACTGAGTTGAGCACTTACGTTTAGAGCTTAACGGGTGACAATGTCACTCTAAGCCATAAGGAGACAAGGTTTGGGAGAATAGCAAGGACAAAAAATAGGGAGCCGAGACGGCTCCCCCCAAAAAATATGTTCCCTGCATTCTACCAAACAACCTTACGCGCTCACCTATCGGAAAGTCAGTATCTGACGCTTCAACTGCTGTTGTTATTGCTACAGGTTCACCGTCAGGTCAAACTCTCGATTCTGGCCAGTGTCTTTCCTCAACCGATACAATATCGCAGCCGTAAACGGAACCTGCAACGCTTTTTAGCCCTGCCACAACTGAGCATCAAGCTGTTGTGGTTTCCCCTGATCAAAGATTGGATTCGCCAAGAGCAAACCGGAGGTGGCTTCAATCGAGCCCAACGTCGCCAGCTCAAGAAATTGAAACACCAAACCGATGGCTATTGGGTTGTGGCGATTGACCGGACTCAATGGAAAGGACGTAATGTCTTCATGGTCAGCTTGGTTTGGGGAACCCATGCCCTGCCCCTCGACTGGGAGGTTTTAGAACAGGTGGGAAATAGTGATTTGAAGACGCAAAAACAACTGCTCAAAGCCGTGTTGCCTGTGTTTAGAAACTACCGGGTTTTAGTGCTAGGAGACCGAGAGTTTCATAGTCCTAAACTGGCCCAGTGGCTCCAGGAACGAGGGGTTTCCTTTGCACTTCGGCAGAAAAAGGATTTCCATTTCCAATCCTCCAGCGAGGACGACTATCAAGTTCTCAAAGACTTGGGGTTTAAGCCCGGAATGTCCAAGTTTTATCAGGGCATCCTCTGCAATAAAGGAGACGGTATTGGTCCGTTTAATCTCGCCGTTTATTGGAAACGCCAGTATCGCCGCAAAGGGCCAAAAGAACCCTGGTATATCTTGACCAACTTAAGCAACCTCGAGCAAGCTTTGGCCGTCTACCGCTGTCGTTGGGGCATTGAACAATTGTTCAAAGATTGCAAAACCGGAGGCTATCACTTGGAGGATACCCAGGTGAATGAACCTCGGTTTCTAGCTTTAGTGTTGTTCATTGCCTTGGCCTATACCTTAGCCACCTGGCAAGGGCAGTGGGTCAGAGAATCCGGGATTGATACGTATGCTGGACGTATCCAAGAGCACCAAGACAAGACGCTACGGCAGAGTGACTTTAGTCTGGGACTCTATGGGCAACGGTGGCAGTATGGCATGAGCGTATGGGCTGATTGGGTGCTCCGCTTGATTGCCCTCAAACCTCATAAACGGCTTTATTTTCAGCGTGGGTTTCGTGCCCTATCCCTCTTCCAGCAAGCTCTCTAGCCATGTTGTCACCCGTTAAGC
>DVDU01000196.1 GCA_015296065.1 Oscillatoriaceae cyanobacterium M33_DOE_052
CACCCGCATCGATGTAACCGATGATCAGAATAATCTTAAGCGAACCGATATTGACTACTTCAGCCAGACAATCAATGGACAGTTGATCACATTGCCTTCAGATGTCAAAGAATACGATTGGGGCGGGGCGACTCTGCTCAGACGCACTCACACGGATTACGTCTGGGAAACGCCTTTGATGAGCCAGCACATCATCGGATTGCCGGGAATAGTGACCGTCTATAACGCCAGCAATGTGGTGCAGTCTAAGCTGGAATATTACTACGATGAATCAGGCCGGCTGTTCTCCCCGGCCAATGCTACCATACAACACGACGATACTAATTATGGCGTGGGGATGACTACCAGGGGCAATCTGACAACTCTGTGGCAGTATAATGCTCAGAACCTGTCGCAGAACATTCGCCTGGTATTGAATACTTACGACACTAATGGCAACTTGCTTTCGACTAAAGATGCCAACGATCACACGACAAGCTTCGATTACACAGACAACTACTCGAACAAGCCTGCTGGGGTAGGGCACACTTATGCTTATTTGACCAAAGTCACCGATGGAGCAGGGAAGCAGAGACAACTGCAATACAACTACCACAAGGCACGAGTCAATCAGATGAGCGATTTCGCCTCGCCAGCCAACTGGACGCAGTTCAGCTACGCAGATACTCTCGACCGGCTGACGCAGATCACTCGACCCGATGGCGGCTACACCAGCTATACCTACATAGATGATCTGCTGGCAATCAACATCAACACTTCTATTGATGAAACTCGAACGACACTGCAAACCCGCTACTTCGATGGAGCCGGGCGAATCAGGGCAGTGGCTAACAGTCACGTATCACCCAATCTAGGAGGCTATAGTGGAGTCAAAATAGTCTATGATCAGCTCGGTAGAGTGAGCCAGCAATCTAATCCGGCATACATCACCGGCGGCTGGGCGCTGCAAGGAGAAGATGCGCAGACCGGCTGGCAATGGACAAGTTACAGCTATGATTTCCTCTCTCGGACAACAACCATTACCAACACAGACAGCAGCACAGTGCAGTTTGATTACACTGGCTGTGGCTGCTCCAGTCAGACGGTGCTGGTGACAGACGAGCGAGGCCGTGTGCGCAAGTCCTACTCAGATGCGCTCGGACGATTGTGGAAAGTGGAAGAGCTGTACACCGGCGGCGCTGTTTATTCGACCACTACCTACAGCTATAATTTACTTGATCAACTGATTCAGATCGGTCAGAACTCAGGCGGTCAGACAAGGACATTCGGCTATGACGGCTACGGTCGTCTGACATCGCAGACGACACCAGAGGCAGGGACGGTTGTCTTCAGCTACAATGCTGATGGGACGGTGTATCAGCGAACAGATGCGCGTAATATCACGGCAACATTCAGCTATGATGGGCGACATTTAGTAACGGGAGTCAGCTATTCAGATGGGACACCAGCGGTGAGCTACCTGTATGACAACAACGGGAATCGCACATCGATGACCGATGGATTTGGGTCGGTAAATTATAGCTACGACAATATGGGCTATATGAGCAGTGAGACGAGGACGCTAACAGGGGTGGGCAACTACATGACTTCGTACTCGTACAATCGCGCTGGGGCGCTCACGCAGGTGACAACTCCGTTCGGCTACTATGTGAGTTACAGTTATGACAATGCCGGGATGATAAATGCGATAGGGACAAATCACAGTGATTTAGGGACGGCGACAGACAATCTGGCGCGTTCGATAGAGTATCGAGCGCACGGAGGGTTGAAGAAGGTAGTGTGGGGCAACAGTGGGGTGCAGACGGGAGTGGAGTACAACAACCGGTTGCAGCCGACTCGCATCTACACCGGCACGGGGACGCCATTCTATCCCTGGAATCCGATAGTAGATGAGAGTTACGATTATCAGAATGGAGGAGCAAACAACCGTCGGATACAGAGGACGACTGTCTGGCACAATCAGTCATACAATGTGACCTATTCTTATGATCATCTAGATCGACTGAGTAGCGCCAGCGCAGGCACGACCTACAGCCGGAGTTATTCTTACGATGCTTATGGCAACATCACATCGGTGTCGGGCGCAGGGGGGCCCCATGCGAATTACAGTTTGAGTTACAGCAACAACCGAGTAGTGGGTTGGAGCTATGATGCATCGGGCAATCTGTTAAGTGATGGAGCGAACAGCTACAGCTACAATGCAGTAGGGCAGATAACATCGAGCAGCAATGGCAATTCCAGTTATGGCTATGATGGCGATGGCAAGAGAGTGAAGAAGACCGAGAATGGAGTGACGACTTATTACATCTGGTCAGAGAATCTGGGGATGGTGCTAGGGGAGGTGAACTCAAGTGGAACGGTGACGAGGAGCTACTTGCCAGGATTTGGTGGAGCGATGGCAGTCTCTTCAGGAGGGAGTGTCTACTGGCTGCACAGAGATATCCGAGGCTCAGGGCGAGCTACGGACGAGCAAGACCGGGGCCGCTGCATGGAGAGCCGAGTATGATCCATTCGGGCAGATACTCTCAGAGACAGTGACAGTAGCAAACAGCAAGAAGTTCACTGGCTATGAGAGGGATAACAACTCATCGGCGACAGGGTTGGATTACTCGATGTTTCGCTATCATTCAAGCTACTGGGGGAGATTTCAAACGCCAGACCCTTATGATGGCAGCTATGATCTGAGCAATCCCCAGAGCTTCAATCGCTACTCGTATGTGCAGAATGATCCAGTCAATTTAGTTGATCCACTAGGACTGAATCCCATCATTGGCGGACATATAGCAGGTGCGTTGACAGGGATTCTAACACAGAGATATGAGGTGACCATTTATGGTTCCACGAACAGCAGCCTCATAGGAGGCATTTTAGGTGGAGGAGTACCGGAGGTAGAATTACTGCTTGATGATAGTGGAAGCGGTGGTGGTGTTGGTGGTGGAGATGGTGGGCAAGGGGACAAAGAAAAGAATCCATCAACTCCTGTGATAATAACTGGCAAGACTCAAAAGTGCAAAGAGCTTGAAGATAGGATAAGAAGGCTCACAGATGAGCTTAAGAATAAGAGGCATCCGGATTTGCTTATTAATCCACGTGGCTTACCGCTCTATGGGCCTAAGGACTCTGTCGAGTCTCATATATTTCAATACCATGATGTGCAAACGGGTTTACAGCGCCTCATTGAGCAGTGGCATAAAAATGGGTGTGGTGATTCAGGGCAAGGAGGAGACTGGAGATTAATTAATGAAGCTTACTTGTGGTCATACCAACCAACACCAATAAATATTGGTGTTGGGCGGCATCCAAGAGTTAGCGTCACCCCAGGTCAAGCCGCCGCGGGTGCGGGAGCTGTGGTAGGAGGATATTTGCTCTATCGAGCTATCCGCATGTTGCCGTCCCTAATACCTGCCTTGTGGTGGACTATTCCAGCTAACGCGGCTGCCCCATAAAGCTCTGAAACGAATTTTCGTGAGAGAAGCAGGGCACACATAATAATATAGAGAGGTGGAAGTCAATGGCCCAGATCCTTTGCAGAGATTTTGAAGATACTTTACTTTGGCATCTAGTATTTCAAATGCTTAGCGTTGAGCGAACCGGTCTGTTCATTGAAGATATGGCTTTGCCTATAGCTCTGGGTGATTTTAAAGCTCTAATGCAGGCTGGACGAGAGTTTGAGCAAGCCTACATAGAGCAGTTTTGCAGGAGAGCACAGAGACATCGCTCAGAGCCAGCAGAAGATTTCAAACACATGATTGGCATGATAAATCGGGCGTTTGCCCGGATTGAAAACCTTTTAGGTGAAGAGAAAGCCGATGCACTAGCTAAATGGGGATTAGCGGAGTTTGCCTACCCCTCTCAAAAATCATTAAGAACAGACGGTTGGAAGGCGATGTTTCGTCGGTTATCAGAATCAGAAATTGAGAATGTTTTAGTCAAACATCAATTCTCAAGAAAAGAAATTAGTACCCTAAAACAGCTTATGGAGAGTTATGAAGAAGCCGGTCGCATATTTGAAGAAAGGTTACATTATTCAGAACAGGAAGTGTCTGCTTGGGAGACTGAGTTGCGCCAAGTATGGGATAGGGTAGTTCCCGGACTCCAGTATATCCAACCTACTGTTGAAGGGCAGTTATTCAAGCGTTTTTGGAAGCAGTTAAGAGTTGAATTGGGCGATCAAGTAATGGAAGAGTTGATACAATGGGCAAGGAAAGAAGCTGAAAGCCTTGGGATGCCCCCATTTCTATTTGAGCAACCTTAGTGTTGAAACTTGGATGGGAGGCCAGCAAACAGAGCAATCTGACGCAAACTGAGAAGAAAAAATAGTGAGCTATAGACTTTAAGAAAAAGGTTGCAGTAGGTTCGGGCGGTTTTGAGGGCTTGGAATAGGCAATAGCAGCGCCGGAGGCGATGTCCTCGAAACAAGTTTATTTTTGAATTGTTTTGAGGGCGCTGAGCGCCCGAACGGCAAAATCTTTTTCTTAAGAGCTATAGAAAGATGCGGGGATAGGGCAGACGCGGTGAAACGACTTGGCAATAGTGCAAGAC
>DVDU01000263.1 GCA_015296065.1 Oscillatoriaceae cyanobacterium M33_DOE_052
GAGTTGCCCTCTATCCCCCAACCCCTTTCTCCCAAAAAGGGAGAAAGGGGAGTAAGACCTGGATGCTTTCTGGCTCCAACTCTCCCCTCTCCCTACTTGGGAGAGGGGACGGGGGTGAGGGCGCGGGGTTTAACAAAAAAAAACATTCTCATTCTTAATTGAAATGACTATAGAAGATTGGGAAGAATAGAATGGGAAAATTACCGAAACTGGAGCAACCGGGTTTCGGCGATAATCTTTGCCTCCCAACCGAGATTTAGTCAAGAAACCCGGTTTCTCGGACCCCTAGGCGCCCTTTCGCCACAAAAGAGCGATCGGGGCAACCACGGGGGGAAAGGGACAAGGCACAAATGACCCATAATCAGCTTACTGGGATATCGTAACTTTTGAAAATCTCGACGACTTCGGTTAATTGAGCTGCTGTAGGGGGGAGCGTATCTTTGAGCTGATAATCGTATTCTAGCTCTTGCCACTTGTATTCACCCATCTTATGAAAGGGTAGAATTTGGACTTTTTCAATGTTGCTGAGAGTGGTGATAAACTGGCAGAGTTCGTGGATATCAGTGAGATTGTCGGTGAGGTTGGGTACTAGGACGTAGCGAATCCATGTGGGTTTGTGGATGGCGTGGAGATAGCGGGCAAATTTGATAGTAGGAGTGAGAGAAACGTTAGTTACTTTAAAGTAAGTTTTGGGGTTAAATGATTTAATATCTAGGAGGACTAAATCGACGAAATCTAGAACTGATGCTGCGGTTTTCAGGCTGGCGCAACCGGAGGTATCTATGGCAGTATGAATGCCCATTTCTTGGCAGCGGCGGCAGATTTCCTGGACGAATTCTGGCTGCATCAAGGGTTCGCCACCACTGATGGTGATCCCACCACCAGAAAAGCGCATATAGGAGCGATATTTGCCAATTTCGCTGATTAATTCGTCAACGGTGATTGCTCTGCCTGATTTGGGATTGCGGGAGTCGGGGTTATGACAGTAAAGGCAGCGGAGGGGACAGCCTTGGGTGAAGATGACGAAGCGGATACCGGGACCATCTACAGTCCCGCAGCTCTCCCATGAGTGAATAGTACCAATTAGCGGTGAATTTGTTGGTATTTCGGGGTTTTGCGGAGTTGTGGTGGGATGAATGAGGGTGGAATAAGACATAAGTAAATCTGGGGTGTTTGGTTTCGTTTGACTCCTTCCCAGAGCAGTCTGGGAAGGAGCAATTAGGTTAGATGCGATCGTGCATAGTGCGGTTGATTACATCGAGCTGCTGCTCGCGGGTTAATTTGATGAAGTTAACGGCATAACCAGAGACGCGAATGGTGAGTTGAGGATATTTTTCCGGGTGTTCCATTGCGTCGAGGAGGGTGTCACGGCTGAAGATGTTCACATTAATGTGATGACCGCGATCGTGGAAATAACCATCAAGAATTCCCACGAGGTTGCGATATTTGTCCTCATCGGTTTTGCCCAGAGCTTTGGGGACGATCGAGAAAGTGTAGGAAATGCCATCGCGGGCGTGTTCATAGGGGAGTTTCGCCACAGAGGCGAGAGAGGCGATCGCGCCCCCAGTATCCCGTCCGTGCATCGGATTCGCGCCCGGGGCAAAAGGTTCTCCCGCCTTGCGTCCGTCGGGGGTATTCCCCGTCATTTTGCCATACACCACATTAGAAGTAATCGTCAGAATCGACTGGGTAGGTACGGCTTCGCGATAAGTCTTCTGCTGGCGCAGTTTTTGCATAAACTTAGCCACCAAATCCACCGCAATGTCATCCACCAAATCGTCATTATTGCCAAATTGGGGATAATCCCCTTCCACCTGATAATCCACCGCCAAACCACTGGAATTGCGTACCGCTTTCACCTGGCCATATTTAATCGCCGCCAGGGAATCCGCCACTACCGACAACCCCGCCATCCCACAAGCCAGCGTCCGATAAACATCCAGGTCATGCAGCGCCATTTCCAGGCGCTCATAACAATATTTATCGTGCATATAGTGGATGACATTGAGAGTATTGATGTAGAGTTTCGCCAGCCAATCCATCACCACTTCAAACTTGGCCGTCACCTCATCATAAGCCAAATATTCAGTAGTAATCGGTGCCAGTTGCGGGCCGATTTGCTGACCCGATTTCTCATCTTTCCCGCCATTAATCGCATAAAGTAGCGCTTTGGCTAGGTTGGCGCGAGCCCCAAAAAACTGCATTTGCTTGCCGATGCGCATGGCACTAACACAGCAGGCGATGCCATAATCATCACCATATTCTGGCCGCATCAAATCATCATTTTCATACTGAATCGAGCTGCTGGCTACCGAAACTTTAGCGCAGAAATTTTTAAAGTTTTGCGGCAACCGTTCTGACCAAAGAACCGTGAGGTTAGGTTCAGGAGCAGGTCCGAGATTCGTGAGCGTATGAAGAAACCGGAAGCTGGATTTAGTGACTAATGGGCGTCCGTCTTCACCCATACCACCGATACATTCTGTCACCCACACCGGATCACCGGAGAAGAGCTGGTTATATTCCGGCGCCCGTAAAAACCGCACCATGCGCAATTTAATCACAAAATCATCGACAATTTCCTGGGCTTCTGCTTCCGTCAATACCCCATCTTTGAGGTCACGCTCAAAATAAATATCCAGGAAATTAGAAACCCGTCCCAGGGACATAGCCGCCCCATTTTGCTCTTTCACCGCTCCCAAATAAGCAAAATAAGTCCATTGCACTGCTTCTAAAGCATTGCTCGCCGGACGTGCGATATCAAATCCGTAGCTGGCGGCCATGTTTTTGAGTTCTTGCAACGCCCGAATTTGCTCGCTGATTTCTTCACGCTGACGAATGGTTTTTTCATCTATTACGTCAACTTCTAGATATTTTTGCTGCTGCTTTTTATCCGCAATCAGCCGCTCTACACCATACAAAGCAACGCGCCGGTAATCACCAATAATTCGACCCCGACCATAGGCATCAGGCAAGCCAGTAATAATCCCCGAACTCCGAGCTAAACGCATTTCACTGGTGTAAGCATCAAATACCCCATCATTGTGAGTCTTGCGGTATTTGGTGAAAACGGCTTCGGTTTCTGGGTCTAGTTGGTAGCCGTAAGATTCTAGGGAGTTTTTCACTACCCGAATCCCACCATAAGGCATGATGGAGCGTTTCAGGGGTTTATCTGTTTGCAAACCAATAATTAGCTCCAAATTTTTATCGATATATCCCGGTGCATGGGCGGTGATACTGCTCGGAACTTTGGTATCTACATCTAATATACCTCGTTCCCGCTCTAGCTGCATCAAGTCCATCACCTGCGACCAGAGTTTTTGCGTGCGTTCTGTGGATGCGGCGAGGAAATCATCATTGTCTGTGTATGGAGTGTAATTTTTTTGGATGAAATCCCGGACATTAATTTCCTTTGTCCATTTGCCAAGATTGAAACTGCGCCAGGGGGTGCTAATGTTGCTGACATCACGAAGAGATGGGCTAAGGGATGGAGATTCAAAAATCGCAACCATATGTTACCTCTGCGAACTGAATTTTTGTCATTAGTTATGGGTCATTAGTCATTTGTCCTTGGTCATTTGTCCTTGGTCTGACAGAAACCTTGCCGGAGATTGGCCGCAAGAAACCCGGTTCCCCTTCCAAAGGACAAGGGACTAATGACAATTCACAAATCTTTAGTTAGCTGGACCTACAATCTGTGTTTCTTCTTGTAGAGCGTTGCTAGGAGTGTTTCCATTACCATTATGGGGAAAAAAGACAGGCGTTTCTATGCTGCTACCTCGGTAAGCTAAGAGGTACAGTTCCTTTAAGTCCTCAATCAAAGGATAGCGGGGATTGGCACCAGTGCATTGGTCATCAAATGCCTGGACTGCCAGCTCCATGACTTTACCATAGAAATTTTGGTCTTCCCCAGGAATTACCTCTTGAATTGTCAGGGGAATTTCAATTTTGCGCTTGAGGTTTTCCACGGCGAGGATGAGGAGTTCTACTTTTTGATCGGGGGTGTTGCCCCCCAGATGCAGGGCATCGGCAATTTTGGCGTAGCGTTCTTTGGCATGGGGATATTCATATTGGGGGAAAATTGCCTGTTTGAAGGGCATATCGGTGGCGTTGTAGCGGATGACGTGGGAAATCATTAGGGCATTAGCCAAACCGTGGGGGATGTTGAAGGTGGCGCCGAGTTTGTGGGCGAGGGAGTGGCAAATTCCTAAGAAGGCGTTGGCGAAAGCCATCCCGGCGATCGTGGCGGCGTAGTGGACTTTTTCCCGGGCTTCGGGGTCTTTGGCCCCGTTGTGGTAGGCGGAAGGTAGGTATTGAAACAGGAGGCGAATGGCTTCTAAGGCGTGTCCGTCGGTGAATTCGGTGGCGCAGACGGAGACATAAGCCTCGAGAGCATGAGTGAGCGCATCGATACCACCGTATGCGGTGAGCTTCTTGGGCATGTTGAGGACTAATTCTGGATCGACGATCGCCATCGTCGGCGTTAGCGCATAGTCCGCCAAGGGATATTTAATCTGGGTGCGTTCATCGGTGACAACAGCAAACGGCGTGACTTCTGAACCAGTGCCCGAGGTAGTGGGAATTGCCACCATAATGGCTTTTTTGCCCAAAGGCGGTAATTCATACACCCGCTTGCGGATGTCCATAAACCGCATGGCGATGCCCTCGAATTCTACTTCTGGATGTTCATACATGAGCCACATGATTTTCGCTGCATCCATCGGAGAACCACCGCCGAACGCGATAATCACATCGGGTTGGTAGGTATTGATGATGGCTAGTCCTTTGCGCACGGTGGCAAATTTTGGGTCTGGTTCTACATCGTAGAAAATATAGTGTTCGATGCCAATTTCTTCTAGCACTTGGGTGACTTCATCGAGCAAACCCATGTCAAATAAGGGTTTGTCGGTGACGATAAAGGCGCGTTTTTTGCCTTCTAAGTCCCGCAGAGCTACGGGCAAACAGCCAGATTTGAAGTAAATTTTGGGTGGCACGCGGAACCAGAGCATATTTTCGCGGCGATCGCTCACAGTCTTAATATTCAGCAAGTGGCGCACGCCCACGTTTTCACTCACCGAGTTGCCGCCCCAACTACCACACCCCAGGGTCAGGGACGGCTCCATTTTGAAGTTGTACAAATCCCCGATCGCCCCTTGAGAAGACGGAGTATTAATCAGCACCCGCCCGGTGGGCATCCGAAATTCAAAATACTTAATGTTTTCTTGATTTTCCGGAGCGGTGTAAAGCGCCGAAGTATGTCCCATCCCGCCAAAAGCAATCAGTTTTTCTGCCTTGGTCACCGCATCGGGGAAATCGCTGGCCCAATACATCGCCAAAATCGGGGATAATTTCTCATAGGAGAAAGGTTCATCAGAGCCGATATCTGTCACTTCGCCAATCAGCACCTTTGTGCCTTCAGGAACGGTAATTCCCGCCATCGCCGCCAGCTTTACTACTGGTTGACCGGCAATATTAGCATTAAACTTACCGTCAATGATAATTTGGTTGGCCACTTTTTCTTTTTCTTCGGGACTCAGGAAGTAAGCACCCCGCTGCTTAAATTCTGCCTTGACGCTTTCATAAATTGGCTCTTCCACGATAACCGATTGCTCGGAAGCGCAAATCATGCCGTTATCAAAGGTCTTGCTGATTAAAATCGAACTCACAGCCAGTTTAATGTCAGCGGAGGCATCAATCACCGCCGGTGTATTGCCCGAACCCACCCCCAAAGAAGGTCGGCCAGAAGAGTAGGCAGCTTTCACCATACCGGGGCCGCCAGTTGCGAGAATTAGGCTAATATCCCGGTGCTGCATCAGGGCTTGAGATAGCTCTACGGTGGGCTCTTCAATCCAGCCGATAATTCCCGCTGGGGCACCCGCCGCGATGGCAGCTTTTAGGACGATTTTCGCTGCTTCTATGGTGCATTTTTTCGCTCTAGGATGGGGGGATAAAATTATGCCGTTGCGAGTTTTTAGCGCCAGCAGAGTTTTAAAGATTGTGGTAGATGTAGGGTTGGTGGTGGGGACGATACCTGCTAAAATTCCCAGAGGTTCGGCAATTTTTTGCAAACCAAAATGGATGTCAGATTCGATGACACCGCAGGTTTTATCGTGCTTGTACTTGTTGTAAATATATTCTGAGGCAAAGTGGTTTTTAATTACTTTGTCTTCTACCACACCCATACCGGTTTCGGCTACGGCCATTTGCGCCAGGGGAATGCGAGCCGCATTGGCTGCCATTGCGGCTTTTTTAAAGATGGCGTCCACCTGTTCTTGGGTGTAAGTGGCGTATTTGGCTTGAGCCGCTTTAACTTGGTCAACGATGGTTTGGATGGTTGTTGTTGTGTTGTTAGTCATGGCTGTAAATGTCAAAATTAATTGATTTGTTTTTCTTTGTCTTTTGTCATTTGTCCTTTGTCGGAGAAACCGGTTTTCTTAACCAAATCTCGGCGATGATGCAGGATTTATCGCAGAAAACCGGTTTCTTTTCCCAGTGACAAATGGCAAATGAATGAGCTAAAATCCTTGATTTTTCCACCAGTAGTCCATAATTTCTAGCAGTTTTTCACAGTCGAGGTCTTGAATATCAATCTGCTGCCAACCGCCAGCGCAACAGTTAGAGATAATTGCTTGTTGATGGGGCTTCTGGGCAGAGGCGCCGTTGGTTTCTGGAGAGGAAAACTGGGTGTATGGCCGCTGGGGAGCAGTTTTTTGGATGGTGTCAACTGTCATATTTTTATTCCGCTTTTGGCAAGAGTGGTTTTAGATAGAAGGGAAGAGGGAAACTCTCTACTGCCCTTTAATTTTTAGTATGAGGGGGGGGTGTTCGCGATCGGGTTTGCCCTTTGGTTTAGTTCGCGTATAACAACTGTTTGTTTTGTTCGTTTTTGCCAAAAAGTTTCTCCGGGCAAAAAAAACCCTGCCTCACGGCAGGGGGACCTGGTTTGTAGTTGGGCTTTAGCCCTAGTTCTGGGGGGAGACGGGGGCCACTAAGCCAGAGCTAGGAGATGGGCCATCTGTCGCACTAAGTCCATTGCTTCGGTTTCCCAGTCTCTCGACTGGGAGTGAACGGCGGCGACTACCCCCGACACGGGAGCCGAGGTGTTTTGCCTCTGTATCACTGGGGCCATCAGCAAGGCTTGAATGTTCAACATTTGGCAGTTATCCACTACCTGTGCTGGTAGTGGTGCTGTTTTAATGTCTGGAATAGCCACTAATTCTGACTTTTGCAATTCTGACAGCAACTCTTGTAAGGGCCACGGGTGGGGGAATGCAAAGGAGAGGAAATTGGCTCCTGAATGGGGATTCCAGGGGATAAATTCCACTTGATCAACCTCTAAAAATACCTTTAATTCTTCTAGACAGAGGTTGATATCTTCCCCATCGTTACCGAAGACTAGGCGCTGCAACCAATGGCGCCACAACTGCTCCCGCGCCGTTTGCCTCACTAGGGTGGCTTCTAAGTCTCTCATGCGCGAGTTGACGGTACGGTTGGCGAGTAAGCGACGGACCCGCTGGGCGAGTACGGCCCAATGCAGGGGTTTCGTCACATAGTCCGTGGCGCCGCAGTCAAAGGCTTGGTCCACAGATTCTGGATCGTCCAAAACCGTAATCATCAGGATAGGCACATCTTGACCCAGAGGTAGCTCCCGCAGTTGGCGACAGCAGGCGAAACCGTCGAGAACTGGCATGACGCCATCGAGGAGGACTAAATCTGGTTGCTTTCTGATAAATTCCTTTACACCTTGTTCGCCGTTGGTGGCGTCGGTGACGCGATATCCTTCTTCTTCCATCGCCACCCGCAGCAAGGTCCTGATGCTGCGATCGTCATCTACTACCAATACGAGGGGAGGCTCCGATACCATAGGGATTTTCCTCTTGTTGCTTCAGAAAAGAAACCGGGTTTCTGGGTGAGAATCTTGGCAGAAAGCAAATCTGTGGATGAGAAACCGGGTTTCTGGGGTTTGATTGGGATTGATTCCCTTTATTTCCTAGTATCGGGGGGGGATGTTTGCGATCGGGTTGACAATCCAGTTTGAATTATGTAGAATCAAGGTTTGTTTTGTTTGTTTTCACCGCCGACCCGCCCCATCCACCTCCAGAAATGCTTTCATTTCTGCCAGACAGAGACTAATGGCGGCTTCATCGCCACTGGTAGCCAGCCGATCGAACCAACTGAGCCACCAGCGCTCCCGGTGTTGTTGCTGAGCTAACAAATCTTCTAGTTGTCGTAGTCTCGCCACCGCCGTGCGAGAGGTGAGCAGGCGGCGCACCCGTTGCGCTAGGACGGCCCAATGCAGAGGTTTAGTTACATAGTCCGTGGCACCGCAGTCAAAGGCTTGGTCCACAGATTCCGGATCGTCCAAAACGGTAATCATCAGGATGGGCACATCTTGACCCAGAGGTAGCTCTCGCAGTTGGCGACAGCAGGCGAAACCGTCGAGAACTGGCATCACGGCATCGAGGAGGACTAAATCTGGCTCCAGTCTGATAAATTCCGCCAAACCATGTTCGCCATTGTTGGCATCGGCGACGCGATATCCTTCTTCTTCCATCGCCACCCGTAGTAAGCTCCTGATGGTGCGATCGTCATCTACGACCAATACCAGGGGAGAGTTTTGGTCAATCATAATTCCAGTTCTTTGAGTAAAGCAACGATGACGTTATCGAGATTTGCCTCTACCTGTTCCATCAAAGCCGGTGCCAAGGTAGTATTACGTTCCCGCCCCATATTTTCTAACTCCTGACAAAGTTTGGCAAGTCCCATTGCCCCCAGGTTGGCACTGCTAGAGCGCAGGGTGTGCGCCGACACCCGCAGGGCCTCGGCATCAGAAGCAGCTACAGCATCCCGAATTGCTTGTAATAATTGGGGCGCATCGGACTGATAGTTATGGATAATTTGGCTTAAAATCGCTGGGGCTTTGGCTCCTGCCATCTGGCGCAGGGATTTTAACACTCGCCGATCCAAAGTTGGCTCGGTTTTGGGGTCTTCTTTCGCCGCCAGAGATAGGGGGATGAGTTCTGAAGCGGGGATTTGTTGTAAGGCTCGGATCAATTCTTCCACGCGCAGGGGTTTGCTGATGTAGTCATCCATACCAGCATCGAGGCACTTTTGCCGATCGCCCTGCATGGCATAAGCCGTCATGGCAATAATCCGAGGTCGGCGGGCCTCTTGTCCCCGGTACATTTCCCCAATGCGGCGGGTGGCGGTAAACCCATTCATTTGGGGCATTTCCACATCCATCAGCACCACATCATACGCCTCTCGCTCCAAAGCCGCCAGCACTTCCAGGCCATTTTCCGCTAGGTCCGCATCATAGCCAAGCTGTTCTAGGGTCAGCAATGCTACTTGCTGGTTCACGGGGTTATCCTCAGCCAGCAAAATCCGCAAAGGTAGCTGTTTTCCAAGCACGGGCCAAGCTGGGGAGTCAATAGGAGCAATTGTGGCGATCGCTTCGCTCACCTGTCCATTTGCTGCTCCAGGATCAGTCAATTTTTCTGGTTCCATTTGCCAGTGAGCTGGCAATACCACCGTAAAGTAAAACGCCGCTCCGGTAAGAAAGCCGGTTTCTAAGCTCTCATCTGAGAGAGATTGCCAATTCGGGGAAGGACGACCCGAGCAGGCGCCATTACTGATCACCCACATTTGACCCCCCATCAGTTCACTCAGGCGCTTACTAATGGCTAATCCCAATCCCGTCCCGCCATAGCTGCGCGTTGTGGAAGCATCCACCTGGGAAAACGACTGAAACAGGCGATTCATCTTATCTGGCGGGATGCCAATGCCAGTATCTTTCACCGCAAATTGAATTTCATAGGGAACACCAGCAGCAGTAGGCTCTATATCATAGGCTCTGGCATTTACTTCTAACAGCACTTCCCCGGCGGGGGTGAACTTCACCGCATTGCTGAGCAGGTTCACCAAAATTTGCCGCAACCGGGTCACGTCCCCCTCTAAAATTGGGGGTGTTTCTGGATGAATCTGGTAAGTGAACTGCAAGCCTTTTGCTGCTGCTTGGGGAGCCAGCAAGTTCACGGCGGATTCGATACAGGAATGCAGGTTAAACGGTTTGGCTTCCAAGTCCAGCTTGCCAGACTCGATTTTGGAAAAATCCAGGATATCGTTGATAATCGTGAGCAAGGCGGCGCCGCTGCTGCGGATGATTTCCACAAACTGGCGCTGTTGGGGGGTGAGGCTGGTATTGAGCAGCAAGTTGGTCATGCCGATCGCCCCATTCATCGGGGTGCGGATTTCGTGACTCATCATCGCCAGAAATTCGCTTTTGGCTTTGTTGGCCACTTCTGCCGCCAGTTTGGCCTCTTCTAGGGCGATATTTTGCTCTCGGAGTTGCTGGCGCTGTCGCTGTTCTTGTTCTAGCAGTTCTGCTTGGGCTAAGGCAATCCCTACTTGATCCGCCACCGCTTCTAGGAGTTCAATTTCATCTTTTTTCCACTGGCGCACGCGATCGCACTGGTGCAGGCTAATCGCCCCATTCGCCAAATTATGATAAGAAGTCCTAATCGCCAGCAGGGATTTCATTTCATACTCCCGACATTTCGCCCAAGTTGGCTCCATCCGGGGGTCTGCATATATATCATTAACTGGGATGGCTCGGTCTTGAGAAATAATTTCCTCCCCATAGGGATAGCCACTCACAGGCAACTCTAAATCCAAGCCAGATTTATATTCCGGTTCCCGATATTCCGCCACGCATACCAACCGAGCATAGGGATTTTTTTGATACATATACAGCCAGCAGCGATTCACCCCAAATGCCCGCCCCACCTGTTTAGCCGTGGTATTCAGGATTTGCACCCGGTTTAAACTCTGGCGGATTTCTTCAGTAATTTGCTTCAGCAGCATTGCCCGGTCAAATTGCTGCTTAAGCGCCCGCATGGCCTGCTTGCGCCAAGTGATATCCACCCCCGCCACCACCGCCGCCCTGCCTTGGGCGTATTTCTGGGCGACAATCAAATAATTAAATTCCACCCCATTAACTTGCCACTCCACCTCAATGGAGTTTGACTCGGAGTCACTAGCAAAAAAATCCCGCACAAATTCGCTGATTTGCGAGCCGGATTCCAAAAAGCCTATGGGTTTGTTCACAAAATCCTCGGAGCTGAGGTTGAAGCTATTTGCCAAGTGCTGGTTAACTCCGAGATATGTCAAATCGGAACTAATCCAACTAACGCTCCCAGGTACAGCATCCAATACCGCACGGAGTTGGTCATTAGCTTGGCGCAGTTCCTCTTCCCGGCGGAGAATTGATTCTTCCGCACGCACCCGATCGGTGATATCGTGAATGATGGAAAATAGCAAGCGGCGTCCTTTATCATCTACGGGACTAGAATAAACTTCTACATCCCGAATTTCCCCTTCAGCCAGCCGGTGGCGAAACTGAAATATCTGTTTTTGTTGGGCATTTGCCAGCTCTATTTCCGTGACGGTTGCTGTTGGTGGTAGGATATTGATTTCGGTAATTTTCATCCGCCGCATTTCTGCCAAACTATATCCATAAAATTCGGCAGCAGCAGGGTTAGCATCCACAATCTCCCCAGTGTGTGGGTCAATCAGCAATTTAACTGCAGGGTGATTTTCAAACATCTGGCGATATACCAATTCCCGCTCCTGCACTGCCTGTTCTGCTTGCCGTTTGGCGGTGATATCCCGAAAGCTCCAAACTCTACCCACACAAGATTCCCCAATGCGGGAAGGGACGCTATGATACTCGAAAATCCGGCCATCTTTTAATTCAATAATCTGGGAATGGCTAGCTTCTGGATGGGAGGCAATTTCCCGGATTTGGTTGATAAAATCATCGGGGTATTTTAACCGTTCCGCCAGAAATTGTCGGGAGATGCTATGGCTTTCTCCTCCCCAGAAACTGTCCCACCCTAGGTTACTATCCGGATCCGGGGATATGTCCCACATTTGGGCATATTTTTGGTTATAGCAGGCGAGATTTAGTTCAGGGTCGATGGCAATCATGCCTGTATCACTGGCTTCTAGAGCCGCTCGCAGCATGGCGAGCGATCGTTCTAAAGCTCCCTTCAACACAACAGATGATGTCATTGGTCATTAGTCCTTTTTACTGTCTCTTGTCGCTCCAGTCCCGCGAACGTTATGGAAGCGAAGATTAAAGCCATCGGGAAAATCTTAAGAAATAATTGAGATTTTCCCCAAGATTCTAGCAGCGGGATAAGATAGAAGGAAAATCATTAAAAATGAGCCAAATTTAGCAATCAGCTCAGGTAAAACAGCTACCTTTGGGGAGCCGCGACCTATGACCAAGCGATCGCTCAGTGCATCTGAATCAGGAATCATCAAAGCTAGAAAAGCCTTTGCTCGCAAAGGATGGACACAAGAATATCTCGCCGCCGAAGTCGAGGTATCAACCCGCCAACCGATTTGGAAATTTTTTAGCGGGCGTCCCGTAGAGCGGCATATCTTCATCGACATCTGTTTTAAGCTCGATTTAGATTGGCAAGAAATCGCCGGTTTTCCCCCAGAAGCAAGTGATACCATTGCTGATATCAACGGAGGGGAACCGCATCATCAAGATTTGCTCTCTCACCCCCAGATATCAGCCCCCCTGACCCCACCCCCATCAGACTTAGAAGCATTGGTCCAGGAGATGCGCGATCGGCTGCGGGTGCCCCTAAATCTAGAATACCGCAACCTGACCCAACTCGATACCTCCCAACCCGTCACGGTTGATGACACCTACATTCCCCTACAAGTCCTAGAGCAAATCAGCAGCCAACGCTGGTTAGAAGTAACAGACTTGCAACCCACTCCCATCCCCAACGACAGGGCAGCATCCCGCCTCAACTTGAACCCAACTTATCAAAACCGCATCCCCGCGCTGCAGTTGATTGGCGGCGACCTCACCCCCAACCCCACCGCCACTCCCTTACGTTTGATGCTGCTGGGCAAACCGGGAGCCGGGAAAACCACCTTTTTACAATATTTAACCTTACAGTGCCTTCGTGGGGATTTGTGTCCCACTCACATTCCCCTCTTGCTCCCCATTCGCGATTGGGTCGCCGCCGCCCAAAAAAACGGCGATTTTGACTTAATTAATTACATCAGCCAGAAATTTAAACATCTCCAAATCACCACAGACCAAATCACTACCATCCTCCATAGTGGCCGAGCTTTCCTCCTCCTCGATGGCTTAGATGAAGTCTCTCCCAGTCACATCAGCGAAATCGGCCAGGAAATTCATGTTTTCAGCGAAACCTACTACCAAAATCCCCTGGTTATCACTTGTCGGCTGGCCGCAGACCAATATCGGTTTCGCGGCTTTACCTATGTAGAATTGGCTGATTTTGATGGCGACCAAATCGCCGCTTTTGTTTCCAAATGGTTTGGCGCTGCTTGCAAAGGCAATCCTGAAACCGCCAGACATTTGGCGGCTCAGTTTATGGAAAAGCTGGATTTGCCAGAAAACGCCCCCATGCGAGAACTTGCTGGCACTCCCATCCTGCTGACACTGATGGTGAGCGTGTTTTTCACGAAAGCCGATTTTCCCAAAAAACGCTCTAAGCTATATGAAGCCGGGTTAGATATTCTCCTGTCACGCTGGGATGAAGCGAGAGGCATTCAACGCCATTACTCTTATCGCAATTTATCTTTGTCTCACAAAATTCAACTCCTCAGTCAGATAGCGGCGGCAACTTTACCCCTAGGCAGTTACTTTTTTGAACAAAACCAAATCGAGGCCATCATTGCTGACTATTTAGCGGCGTTGTCAGACATTGGTAATCTAGAAAATAGCCGCCAAGAAAGCGCGGCGGTGCTGAAAGCGATCGAGGTGCAGCATGGTTTACTGGTGGAACGAGCGAAAGGGATTTATTCCTTTTCTCATCTCAGCTTCCAGGAGTATTTTACCGCCAGAAATATCGTCCAATGGCCTGATAGTCAAATGCAGCGGGAAGCCATACAGGAGTTGGCCGCCTGGTTGGGGGACAGTCGGTGGCGAGAAGTGTTTTTGCTGACAGCGGAAATGCTGCGGAATGCTGACCCCCTGCTGCAAGCAATGAAGCTGGAAATCGATACGATCGCTGCTAGCTCCGAGTTCTTGCAGGAATTTTTAGCTGGCTTGGCGGCCAAATGCCAGGGGGGTAGTGCTGCAAAGTAAGGATAAACAAATTTTTCTCACTCTGGCAAAGATAGGTTATAATGATGAATAAAATACCAAATTGCCCCAATATGATTCGAGAGTTTTTTGGAAAACGCCAGAGTTTTTCTGACCAATCTAGAGACTCTTTGCCTCAGAGTATTGTTAAAGGGTTCTATATAGGAAGTTTTGCCCGTTTCTTTGCCGACTGCTTTGTGCCGACTTTTTGGAAAAATTTGGGAATAAGCGCTCCAAAAATCTGTATAACTAATAGCGCATTGGCGATAAACTGGTGGGAGAGAATCCCAAAGACTTTTAGCGCCGTTTTCATCTCGGCTCCCAATATATACTCCTACAATCTCCTTGGTTAACACATCAATGGCCAGCCAAATCCACTGTTTATTGCTCTTTTTTCCTACAAATGACCACATTTCATCGCATTGAATCGTTAGTTTCCCCTTTTTTTTTGACTTGACTTTAACCACTCTGGGAACTGCTGCTAATTTTTGATTAATATAGTATTGCAGCCACCGGAGCGATACTCCCGTAACTCGGGCAATTCCAGCTAAAGATATTTTTTCCAGTAAAAGCTTATCGATTAAAGATTTGGTGGCATCTGAAATAGGTTGATGTCTGGGGTTTTTCACAAACTGCCTCCCACATGCTCTACATTTAAAGTTTTGCTTACCACTATGAGTGAGACCATTTTTCACGATATTTTCAGAATTGCAGCGTGGACAATTCATAAAATTTAACTTTTCTGGGATGGGACAAGTACCATTATAGCACGTCTGTCCTTACTTTGCAGCACCACC